>JAAZVD010000013.1 GCA_018623785.1 Bacteroidota bacterium
ACTTTCTCAACGAAATGATGCTTCCGGGCGCCGGAGAGCTGACCGTGTTTGCCGCTGCCCTGGCTGCCTCGTGTTTCGGATTCCTGTGGTATAACGGATATCCGGCCTCTGTTTTCATGGGGGACACCGGGGCCCTGTCCCTTGGCGCCGCTGTGGGCACCATGACACTCATGATCAGAAAAGAGCTGCTGCTGCCATTGCTGTGTGCCGTCTTTTTCTGGGAGACCCTCTCGGTCATCATTCAGACATCCTATTTCAAGTATACCAAGCGCAGGACGGGGGTAGGAAAACGTGTCTTCAAGATGGCCCCGATCCATCACCATTATGAAGCCGAAGGATGGCATGAAGCCAAGATCGTACTCAGGTTCTGGCTGATTACGGCGGCGACGGTTATAGCGACCCTATTGGTCCTTCGCATACGATGATGTCCAAACATCCATACACGCCTCGCAGGGCCCGGATCATTCCCCTTTCGGAGATCCGGTTCCCTCAATTGATTCCATGGAGGAAATGCTGATGCAACCAAACGACCTGGTTCTGAGAGCCCGACACAATGTCTACAATTCGCTCGCGGCAGCGGTGGCGGCACGTGTCGTGGAAGTCAGGAGCGACGTCATGAGGGAAAGCCTTCGATCCTTCGAAGGCATTCCACACCGCCTGGAGTATGTGCGCGACGTTGATGGGGTTCGCTATGTGAATGATGCAAAAGCGACCAATGTGAATGCGCTCTGGTACGCGTTGGAGCGATTCAGCGAGCCGGTGGTGCTGATTGTCGGAGATCCGGATACCGGCAGTGACTATCGAAAGTTGATCCCGCTCATCCGGGATCGGGTACGTGCCTTGATCCTGATCGGGGAGGCTGCAGACATGCTTCATGCCGAGCTCGGACCCCATGTAGCCGATGCCGTTATCGCGGAGACGCTCACCGATGCGGTTCATTTGAGCCATCTGCTGGCACAGACCGGCGATGTCGTTCTCCTGTCGCCTGCCTGCTCATCGATAGGCCAGTACAGCTGCTTCGAGGAGGTGGGAGAGCGGTTCAAACAACTCGTATCCAATCTTTGACACGAACCTCTGAAACGTTGCACGCATGCAGGTCCTGACGTTACGTGGTCCCAATTTCGGCGCGGTGGATAAATACATCCTCTGGGCTATTCTGGTGTTGTGTGCCATGGGAATCGTGGCGGTTTACAGCGCTATCGGATATCTGGCGGAAACCAAAGGCGGCGGCGATACCGAGGCCCTGCTGTTCAAGCACCTTTTTCGGGTGGTCCTTGCCCTGGGCATGATGGGTCTGTTTTCGATCATCAATTACCGGGTCCTGGCCCATTTCAGCCGGTACCTGCTCATTGGATCCATCGGCCTTTTGCTGGCGGTGCAGGTCATGGGTGTGGTAAGCGGCGGAGCGGCCCGGTGGCTGAATCTGGCCGGGGTCATGTTTCAGCCATCGGATCTGGCTAAAGTCTCCCTGGTCTTTTATGTGGCAACCCTGCTGGCCCAGAAGCAGGTCTACATTACGTCCTTTGCGCGGTCCTTTGCTCCCATCTTTCTGTGGATCATGATCACGGTAGCCGCTATCGGGATTTCGGATCTGTCCACCTCGGCTGTGGTACTGTGCGCGGTTCTGGTAATGTGTTTCGTAGCTCGAGTCAGCATGGTTCAGCTACTCATGGTGGGTCTGCTGGGCGCTGTTCTAGGCTACGGCATGCTGGCCACCTCTCCGCAGCGAGCCGCCCGTCTCGAGGCCTACGTGGGTGTAAAGCTGTTTCCGCACACGGATGCTGCTTCCGTGTTCTCTTCCTCGGACGAGCAGTTCCAGGCCGAACAGGCCCGACTGGCTATTGCGCAGGGAGGCTTGCTGGGAGTCGGACCCGGGAAAAGTACCCAGAGGGACTGGCTGCCAGCCCCCTATAATGATTTCATTTTCGCCATCATTGCAGAGGAATACGGGATTCTCGGCGCCTTTGTGCTGCTTTTCCTGTTCGTGGTCATCCTCTACCGAGGCCTTCTGAAAGTAGCCCGAAGGGCACCCGATCCACTCGCCCTGTTCATGACGGTGGGTATCGTCGTGATGCTCACGCTCTACGGATTTGTGCATGCCGGCGTATCGGCCAATCTCCTGCCGGTAACGGGTCTGCCGTTGCCTTTTGTCTCCTACGGGGGTACATCGCTGCTTGCCAACGGCATCATGGCGGGCATTCTGCTCAATATTTCCCGTCAGGTGGATCCGATCGCATGACTCGTCAGGGCCACTCTATACGAACCGATGCCCCACGCATTCTAATGGTGGGTGGTGGGACAGGAGGACATGCCTACCCCGCCATCGCCATCGCTGATGCTATCCGCGAGCTCTCTCCCATGGCGGTCATCGAGTTTGCCGGTTCTCGCAATGGCATCGAGTGGCGTATTGTGCCAGAGGCTGGCTATCCGATTCATCCGGTAGCGGTACGAGGTCTGCAGCGCCGACTGACATGGCGGAATGTGACCATGCCCCTCGTGGTTGCTCGGGGTCTTTTTCAAGCCCATGCCCTGATTCGCCACTTTGATGCCCATGTCGTGGTGGGAACGGGCGGATATGTGGCTTTGCCGCTGATCATGGCGGCTCGTTCCCTAAGCCGCCCCATTGTCTTGCAGGAGCAGAATGCGTTCATGGGACTCACAAACCGGATCGGGTTGCGATTCGCGGACCGCGTGCATGTGGCCTTCCAAGAAGCGATTCCCGCGGGTATGGGATCTCGGTGTCGGCTCACGGGCAATCCTGTTCGTGCATCACTGACTGTACCCAGCAGGGAGGAGGCTTTGGCTCATTTCAACCTGCATCAGGTGCAGCAGGTGGTCTTGATGACCGGCGGAAGCCTGGGTAGCCAGGCAATGAACGAGGCTATGGCTGCGGCTGTAGACACCCTATTGGCCCGGGCTGGTACGGCCGTGATTTGGCAAACCGGAGATCGGTATTACGATCGCTTTGAAGAGAGCATACCCAAGCACGAGAATCTGCGTCTGATGCGGTATGTGAGCCGCATGGATATGGCCTACAATGCGGCCGATCTGGTGGTCTGTCGTGCCGGTGCGTCCACGTGCTCGGAGTTGATGCTTACAGGCAGGCCATCGCTACTGGTCCCATCGCCCAATGTGGCAGAAGATCATCAGACCAGTAATGCGCGCAGTATGCAAACGGCCGGCGCAGCGCAGCTGCTGCCGGAGACGCACTTGGCGGAGCACTTCGGGTCGACGGTCATGGGTCTGCTCGCGGACAAGCAACGCCTTGAAGACATGGGCCGCGAAGCCCGGCGGTTGGCTCGACCCGATGCCGCAGCTGATATCGGCCGGGATGTGCTATCGATGATCGAGCATCACGCGGAATGATCCCATGAAGAAAGGCGATACCAACATCGGAATGCTGCTCATGGGGACGCTGCTCCTCCTTCTTCTTACGGCAGGGGGATGGTTGGCGTGGCAATGGGCCGGTCAGGTAACGGTTCGGGACGTACGCATAGACGGTCAGGTGAATGTTACCGTGCAGGAGGTCAGGGAATTATTGCGTGTGGACACGGGAGCCGTAATGCTCGAGATGAATGCGGCGCTGCTCGAGGACCGCGTGGTGCGCCATCCTTGGGTGGAGCAGGTGGACGTGGCTCGCCTGCCCTCGGGTGTGCTGAACGTACGCATCGAAGAGCGGACCCCCGTGGCGCTCTTGATGACGCCCGACGGCCGCATGGACTACTGGGCCGATAGCGAAGGCTGGCGACTGCCCCTTACCGATCGTGCCCGCTACGACGTGCCCCTGGTGTTCGCCGTGCGGGAAGCATGGCACCCCATGCGCCCCGTGCAGCACGAGCCCACCCGCCGACTGTTGCATGCGCTTGGATCGACGAGTGCACGCCTTGACGCCCTGTTTTCAGAATTCGTGTGGACCGACGAGGGCTGGACTGTTCAGGTGACGCCAGTTCCGCCACATGGGAGCATTCCCGTGGTGCTCGGACAGGATGGGTTCGCCTCCAAATTCGACCTGTTGCTGGCCTTCTGGGATCAAGAAGTCCTGCAGCATGCCAACACCGTGTATGACCGTGTAGATCTCCGTTTTGACAGCCAAGTCGTCGTAGAGGAGCGCCCCAGGGAGGGGTATGCCATCGACACAACCAACAACAACAATGAGTGACAAAATCGTCGTCGGACTTGACATCGGAACCACCAAGGTGTGTGCCGTTGTCGCGACATCAGATGAGCTGGATCGTGTCCAGGTCCTCGGGGTCGGCGTAGCTGAATCCGAGGGGCTCAACCGGGGCGTGGTGGTCAATATCGACAAGACGGTGGCTGCCGTGCGTGAAGCCATCGAAGAAGCCGAGCGCATGGCTGGGGTAACCGTGCGCAATGTCATTGTGGGCATTGCAGGCGATCACGTTCAAAGCTTCCAATCGCGGGGCGTCATCACTATCTCGGGTCGGGATGGGGAGATTACGGAAGCCGACGTACAGCGGCTCCTCGAGGACACGACACATGTAGCCATGCCGGCCGATCGTGAGATCCTGCACGTCATCCCGCAGGAATTCATCGTCGATGGGCAGGATGGCGTGGCCGACCCCATCGGGATGAGCGGGGTACGGCTCGAGGCCAATGTGCACATCATCACGGGCTTGGTGTCGGCTGCTAAAAACATCTACCGATGTGTGGAGAAGGCAGGGTACGAAGTAGCGGACATTGTCCTTGAGCCGCTCGGATCATCGTTTGCCGTGCTGCATCAGGACGAGAAGGAAGTCGGTGTAGCGCTGATCGACATTGGCGGCGGCACAACCGACATTGCCGTCTTCGAGGATAACACCATCCGTCATACCGCCGTCGTAGCCGTGGCTGGCAACAAGGTCACGGACGATATCCGTAAAGGCCTCGGCGTCATGCGGGATCAGGCCGAGGCGCTCAAGTGCGAGTTCGGCGTGGCCCTGGCCGAGATGGCTCCCGAGGAGGAGATTGCCATCCCGGGCGTGGGCGGTCGTAACGAAAAACGGGTCGGCCGCTCGACGCTGGCCCAGATCATCCAACCGCGGCTCGAGGAGATCCTCGAAATTGCCGCCATTGAAATCAAACGAAGTGGATTCTCCCGTCATCTCTCCGCAGGAGCGGTGCTGACAGGTGGAGGATCCATGACAACAGGAACGGCCGAACTGGCCGCCGAAATTTTGGGAATGGATGCCAGGATCGGAAGGCCGATGGGTCTGACTGCCGGGTTGGTCCAGGAAGTATCTGATCCCAAATATGCTACCGGTGTGGGGCTCGTGCTCTATGGACTCCGCCCGGAAATGATAGGAAACACCCCATTTCGCACAAATCATCTGGACGCCTCGGATCCCACCATGGGTGGGGATAACGTGGTCCGGAAGATCAAGAATGCCATGATGGGGTGGTTCAATGAACTCTAACGGGATGGTTGACTACCGGGGCATGACATTGCGCCGTCGCACCATGGTGTGCTCAGGTGGTCCTGCATCCTTGAACCCGTGCACTGCGCTGACTCCGTCGCTCAACGGGATCAGCCATCATACAGCCAATACGTTCTTCGGAGGAACTCATGGATAAGAATCTATTCAGCAGCCATTTCGCGTTTGACGACGCTGAAAATGAAGAGGCCAAAATCTGCGTCGTAGGCGTGGGTGGCGGCGGCGGTAATGCCGTCAACAATATGATCAGCAAGGGAATTACCGGCGTTGACTTCTACGCCATCAACACCGATTCCCAAGCCTTGGATGCCAACCTGGCGCCTTTCAAGATTCAGGCCGGACGCGGTTTGACGAAGGGATTGGGTGCAGGTGCACGTCCCGGTGTTGGTGCCGAGGCCATCGAGGAGAGCCGGCATGAACTGGAAGAAGCCCTGCGTGGCTTCGACATGGTCTTCATCACTGCCGGCATGGGTGGAGGTACTGGAACAGGGGGCGCACCCATCGTGGCGGCCATCTGCAAGGACCTGGGAATCCTGTCCGTTGCCATTGTCACCAAACCATTCATGTGCGAGGGTCCACGGCGTTCCAAGTCGGCTGATGCGGGCATCGAACTTCTGAAGCAGAACGTCGATACCCTGATCATCATTCCCAACGAGCGCCTGCTCGACATTGCAGGCGAGGACACGTCCATGCTGGAAGCCTTCGGCAAGGCTGACGACGTGCTCTACAATGCCACACGAGGGATTTCCGACCTGATTACGGTTCATGGTCTGATCAACCTGGACTTTGCCGACGTGAAGACTACGATGCGCAGTGGGGGCACGGCGCTCATGGGCGCAGCTACTGCCGCTGGCGAAAATCGGGCCGAGCGCGCTGCGCGCGAGGCCCTCTCGAGTCCGCTCCTGGATGGCTTGACCATCCTTGGCGCCCGCAACGTGCTGGTCAATATTACGGCCGGTCCGAGCCTGGGTATCCGCGAGGCCACACAAGCTACCGCCATCATTCAGGAGGAGGCCGGCGACGATGTCGAGGTCATCTTCGGTACGGTCATTGACGATGCCATGGGGGAGGAACTGCGTATCACGGTTATTGCCACGGGGTTCGACAAGGCTGCGGCCTCCAAGCCACCGCGCAAGCCCCGGGTTGAACTCGAGGTTCCTACCTACACCCAGAACCCGATTCCCTACAAGGGCGAAGAAGGGCTCAAAACGCTGGATACACCAGCCTACGAGCGCCGAGGCTCCTCGCTGCTGGTCGGTTCGGGCGACGGCGATGGCGAGTCCCCGGAATCATCGACCCGGGTACGACTCCTCAAGCGTGACGATATATCGCGTCATGACGAGGACGCAGGATCGGATTCCGAAGTGCCGGCTTTCCTTCGAAAAATGATGGACTGACCAACTCGAACATTCAGGGCCCTGCTCCCCTCTGCACCTCCGAAGGCAGATGGGGCGGCTATGCCCTGATGGAGATCGAACCTTCCACAGACGGCTTCGTGCCACCGACCCCTGAGCAAGGTCGGCTTGATGATGATGCTCGCAGGCTGTAGGGGTATCATGAGTGGCTGGTTCGGTATGGAGCGCGCGGGCCCCCTCGAGAGGGGGCCCGCGCCATTTTTCATCCCCCTCTGCACCCGGCGATATTGTCCCGGCACCGGCATGCGTACTACGATGCACCGGTATACGCGCTGCGCTGCACTGAGCTCTTGCGGCAAGCAGAAATAGCCTATTTTGCGGAATGGCCATCGCCCTTTCCTTCTTCGCCTTTTGACACCTCGAGGCATGACTCCTGTGGGATTTCCCCATCGCTTCATCGTGATCCTTCTGATGGGCTGGCTGTGTGCGTACCCGGCCATGGCCCAATCGAAGGAGGGCCCCGTTATCGGTGTGGACTGGGCGGCACCCGATGATTTCAGAGATGCCGCCAGCGATCTCGTGGAAATAGCCGAAGTCGGCTTTTCTGCCGTTCGCATGCCTCCGGTATTCGACGAAGAATTCTATACCCTTGCCGACAGGCTGGGTCTGACCCTGTATATCGAACTTCCGCTCGTTCAGCGTTCTGTGCGGGAATTGCGCACCGATGTGGCCGGCATTGATTCGTTGTTGGGATTGGTTCTTGATGCCGGTCGCGGACATGTCGCAGCCGGTCCCATCGGCATTACCCGCCTCTCGGATACGCGATCGCCGGGAGGGTGTGACGCCATACGGCAGGTCGCACAGCGCATCCAGGCTGCCGGCCGTCAGGCCTACTATACATCGTCTTTCTCCCATTCTGATCGCTGTCGTAATACCGTCGACTTCGTTTTGCTCGATGTCCTGACTCCGTATGGTACGTCGCAGACCGTGGTGTCCTCGGTCGATTTGGCAGCGCAATCGGGGTCCGGACGCATGGGCATCACGGGCCTTGGCGCGGCGGTGTCGCAACCGCAGGCGCAAGGCTGGCTCCACGAGGGCAGTGCAACGGCGCAGGCACGCTTCATGGAATCGTCCCTCAACCAGGTCGCCTACTCTAACCTGTCCCATGTATTCGTGCACCGGTGGCGTGACCAACTCCTGGATACCTCCGTGTTGCCCGATCCGTGGGGTCGCAACTACGGACTTTACACGTCAGAATCCGACCCCCGTCCCGCACTCCAGGTCGTACGGGGCATACTCCGTGGTCTTCAGGATACGTTTGCTTTCGACGCGGGGCAGCCCGCCGATCCGGGACGCCCGTGGTTTCCGGCACTGGGCTGGCTCATGATTACACTGACTGCGTTTCTCTACGCTGGAAGTCCCCGTTTTCGGACCATGATTCCACGGTATTTCTTTGCCCATGGGTTTTTCCGGAATGCGGTGCGAGAGGCACGCGAGGTCTTGCCACTGACGTCGACGGCCATCCTTACGGTCATTGGTCTCTCGGTCGGTCTGATCGCAACGCTTGTCATAACGGGGCTCAAGGATCTGCCCCTTAGTATCCATTGGTATCGGTTACTCAGCCCTGGATCGCGCACTTCCTTGACGGCCATCATGAATGAGCCCTTGATCCTTACCGTCCTGATTGGCAGTACAACGCTTCTTTTTACTTCCCTCTGGATGGGGTGCTGGATGGTCGCAGCGAGCCGCCGAGCGCGCTTGCTCCCGAGTCAGGCCCTCATGCTTGCCTCATGGCCCCGTTGGCAGGTCCTGCTGCTCTTATTGATCGCAATGACGCTGGAGGCTACTCCGGGCGTGCCACTCTGGGCGCTGCTGTGCTTGAGCAGTGTCTGGTTTGGAACCGCCTTGTGGGCAACCTTTCGTACATCGTACGATCTCTACAAGGTCACCGGAATATCTCCCTTGGCGGCAAGTCTGGTTTGGCTGATGCACCCCCTCGTCATGGCAGTCTTCCTGCTCGTTGGCTGGAGCTTGATGCACTGGGACGAGGTCCGCTTTGCATGGCATTTGTTGATGGCAGCCTGGTAGGCAGGCTACACTTACCGGTCAGCGGGAGCCTACCGAAAGGTCCACGCCTGCCTTCTGCCCATCCCCACCGGCCTCGTTTCGGCGGCGTTCCGTATCCCAGAGTCGATCAGCCAGGTCGTAGAAGGGCTGCTTGTGGTGCATCCATCCAAAATGCAGGGCATACGGGGTGACCCACATGAAATCCCCCTTGCCTGGAAGCCGGGTAAAAAAGCGTACGAGAGTATCCCGGATCGCATCAAAAGGCAATCCGCGAAGGCCGTGTACGAAGTCGTCTGCATAGTGACGACACCGGACCGTGTGGAAGTCCCGGTCATGGTCCACAAAGCCCTCGATGAAGTCCAGCTGCGGACTGTCCTGCCCCTGGAACCAATCGAATACAGGAAGATCCAGATAACTCATGGCCATAGCCATGCTCCATTCGCAGCTCTCCTCGGTGCGTCCCTCGTCAAGCCGACTCCGGAAGTGCGTTTCGTGCCGACGCGCCAGGAAGTCGCGTGCAGCTGTCATGGCCTCGCCGACCATGCGTTCACCAGCACTATAGATCATACCCGCCTGAACGCGCGGCAAATAGGTCAACCCGAACCGCTGCATCGTCCGCCGCCGGCGATCCAGCAGGCGATCCAGCAGGATACCAGCACCTTTGGGCCCACCGAACCAGAAATCAGCCTTATGCAGCCCAGTGGCAGTAAAGTCATACCCAACCAGGCGGGCCCACAAGGGGTCAGGATTTCGGCACCAGACGATGTCCGAATCCACGTATAAGTTGCGTTCAAACGGCCGAAACCTGTCCAGGTGGTGTTTGAAACCTACGATGGACTGATGTGCTTCGGGTAGCTCTTCGAGCACCGCAAACAGGGAATCCAGACCCAACTCTTTCAGTCGGTCAATCTGGGATCGATCGGCATAGAGCGCTACCGGCCGCCGGGTATCATGACGCCTGAGCGTCAGGACCGAGGCTACGGCGTGACGCAAATACTTCTCTGATCCGTACGTGTGGAGTACGTAGCCTTCCACGTGAGGCGACCGCGTTGAACAACATGATTCCGTGATCGCAAGCGAACGCAGGCTGTCTATGATTGTTCGTCTGTCGTGCTTTTCGACGTCAGGACTGGGAACGGTTCTGTTCGAGGCGCTTGTTCAAATTGTCCATGAGTGCGTCAAAGCCACGCTTTCGAATGTAGGACTGGAAGGAGCGGCTGTAGCCTTCTACTGTGCTGACCTCATCAAGTATGACATCGGTGGCAAGCCAGGTTTTGTCGGCCCGCTGGAGTTTGTATTCGACGGTGGTCGGGACCTCCTTGTAAACGGTCGTCGTCATCACGTGCGCCTCGTTGCCCGAGACCGTAATGTCCTCGTAGGTAACCGCCGCGCGGTAGATGTCTACATCGCCCAGGCTCTGGTAGCGCACGATTTCAGAGAAAACCGCTACGAACTCCTGCTGACGCGCCTCAGAGAGCTCATCCCAGTGCCGCCCAAGCGCGGCACGGCCCATCGCGCCGAAGTCGAACATGCTATTGACGGCCTCCCGGAGCGCATCCATCTGCGCTTCGCTCAACTCGTCGTCCTGTCCCAGGATAGCCTTGATCTCGGTCTCGCGCTCTTCGAGCATATCCCGTATGGCTTCGCTCTCGGTAGCCTGACGCGCCATGGCCGCAGGGACGATAGCCGATGGGACCACGGCACTGACGAAAAGAAGCGTCAACAGGACGGTATGAGTGTGTAGTCGGATGGACATCATGGTCAGTCGGTCAGGGCTATTTCGCCCATTGAGGTGGTAGTGACAGGTACTGCCTCTTTATAATCCAAGGAGCATGCCATTCTGCATGGCAGTGCGCAGCTGTCCGGCTTTTTTCAACAGGCGAATGACGGCTTTGTTGAAGTCGAATACGGCCTGCTCCCTTTCGGCCTGCAAGCTCAGGTTGTCTCGCACGGCACGGACCAGATTTTCTGTATCTCCCAGGTCCAGGTCGAAATTGATCTGCTCATCCCGCAGCCACCGTTTCGAAATGAGGAGCGCTTCCTCTCGAGCCGAGACCGCTGCCCGGGCAATGAGCACACGACGGTAGGCCTCTTCCACCTCAAAGAGCACCAGCTGCCGCAGGCCCTCCGCTTGGCTTCGAACCTCGGCATGTTCAGCTTCAGCCTGCTGCACAGTAGCCCGCGTCTGCGAGAAATTCAGATTCTGCCGTAGGGCAAATCCAGCCTGTAGGCCCCGAGAAAGAAAGGGATCACCGACGAAGGGGTTACGCTGCCGCTCCCTACCGGGTGCGTAGGCCCACTTGCCGGATAGCCCCAGAAACAGTTTTGGATAGTAGTCTGACCGGGCTACCTCGACCAAGGATTCCCGGGCCAGCACACCCGCTTGTACACCGGCCAGTTCAGGTCGGTCTGCGATCGCCATCGTCTGCCATTCTTCCAAGGGTCCCAGCTCCATGTCGATAGGCTCAAGAGCTAGAGCATCGGCCTCGACCGTCTGGCCCTCCGGGAGGAAGAGCTGTCGGGCCAAGGCTGTACGAGCCAGTTTGCGGCTCTCGTTGACTTCAATCACGCGTTGCAGGAACTCCTGCTCGGTAATCTCGACCTGGAACAGGTCGGCGTAATCCACATCGGAGGCGCCTTCTTCAAGGAGTCGGTCGATTTCCTGCCTGGCCTGCTCCACGATATCGCCGGCCTCCCGGGTAAGCCTTCCGAGGGCGTCGGCCAGCTGCAGGCTGTAGTACAGCTCGGCGGTTCGTTCCAGCACGTCGTTCTCCGTCATCCGGACACCGGCTGCTCCTACGTCCACACCGGCACGGGCCGCATCGATCGAGGAACCAAGCTGCCCCCACGTCCACAAAGGCTGGACGGCTTCGAACTCGATGCGATTGAAGGGAGAGAGATCATCCCAGTCATTGCGTACATCCGGGTCCAAGTAGAGACGATCAGCCGGCGTATTGTTGGGATTGTCGATGGCCGGTGCGACCGAGTGGGCCGACGTAGCTGAAAACTCGGTCAGGAACCGGGAGGCACGTGCCAGGGACAGGCGCGCATGCGCATACGCCTGTTTTGCTTCGGAAGCGTCCACTTCCGGGCTGGCTTCAAGGGAACGCTCGAGGGCGCCCTCCAGAGTGACCCGCAGCGTGTCTAAAGCCTGCCCCGCGGCACGATGGGGGAGCATGATCAGAGCGAGAAACAGAAGAATGAACGGCGTGCGCACAGGCGTTTTGGGTATGGATCGGGGCAGCTATGGGGATAAACGTCTTCGACGGGGTTCATGTTCTTGACGCGGACAGGCTCAGTGGGGTAACTTGTCGTTCGCTCTTTGTCAATCGTTCGACGGACGCGATGCCCGGGAGAGGCTCCCGGCACCGCAGGGAATCCGGACCGAAACCGCGCTTTACGGTATTTTTTACGCCGTATGAAGGTGTTTCGGAGTAGCCGGAGCTGTGCCCGCAACTGTACCTAACGGGTCATGCCTCACGGATCGATTCTACCACTGATGTTTTGTGTTGCCATCGGGGCGCATCGGGAAGGTAGTTCGAGAGGGGACATGGCATAACCGTTATAAGCCAGGAGACCGGTCCGACGAATGGTGTCCACTACCTCCGGGAACAGAGGTGCCGGCATCGAAACGCTGCATGTGTCGTGCCTCACTGTCTCCGTAGTTCAGCAGGGAGCATGGGTCTTTTGTGGTTGATCGGGTCTGTACCTCGCAGAGGAACAGGCCCTTTTTTGTGAATCGTATTTCTCTCGGATTGGCTGCCGGCCTCGCTACCGCGATGGCGTCCATTTTCGCACTGCCGAGCCGCGCCCAAGAGGCGGACTCGGTACGCGTCCTGGATGCCATAGTGATCGAGGAGCAGCGCGATCATGAGCGTGCCTTCCCAGGCGCACTCACGCTGCGTCTGGACGCCCTCTCGGCGCAGGCTGCACCCGATGCCGCCCGGCTTTTGGACCACGTTCCGGGAATGTATGTTCGTCGCTCGGGGACAACAGGCGCCGCGTTGGCTTCGTTTCGAGGCCTTGGGGCGGCATCAACCCGGATAGAGTTCGAGGGCATACGGCTGGTTGATCCCGCCACAGGCTCCTTCGATCTTTCTCTCTTCCCACCGGCCCTCATCGGTTCGCTCTCCGTCATGTCCGGCACCGCTGCCGGTTCGGTTCCCGGTGGCCGTATTGCGCTCGGAGTCCAGGAGGTATCTTCGGCCCGCGCATCGTTTCGAGGAGGAGCATTCGGATACCGTGAGGTGGCAGCCCGGGCGGGTCAGGCCGGCACGCATTCATCCATCTCGGCGCTTGTCTCGGTTTCTGATTCTGATGGCTCGTTTCGATACCGACATCCGGTATGGATGGGGCATCCTGTCGTTCGGCGAGAAGGAGCTGATCGCAGACATGCCGCAGCTCTTGTTCATGTGCGTCGTGAGACACGGCCTGCTGCATCGCCCGGAAGCAGCCAGCGCGGAGCAGGGGCCGTATTTCGCGCCATGGTGCTTGCTACCCACGTTGACCGCTCTCTGCCGCCACTTTCCATTTCCTCGGCGGCGCCCGCTTCGCAGCAAGATGACTTGCTGCTGGCAGGCGTTCAAGTTCAGACGCAGTGGTCGGGTATGCCGGTTCGCGCTAGCCTCTCCACGACCCATAGCCGCTTTCAATACCGGCATCCTTCCCGGGATACCACGCGGGTAGTATTGGGGCAAATAGCGTTGCGCGGTCGCATCGACCGGGTGCTCTCCGCCCGCTGGACGGCGGCTGTCGAGCCTTCGCTGGCCCTCAGTCGTACGGCCACGGAGCAGGAGCATGACATCATTGATGGGGCGCTACGCATATCCATGGGTCATGTCCGGGAAGCGTGGATGGTAGGGGCCTTTCTCGACGCCCGGCATCGATCAACCCGTACATCGGCGCGCCCTTTATCCGAGACGGCTGCCACCCTGGCACCCGGTCTGTGGTGGACCCATGCGCTGCGTCCCGGACTGGAGTCCCGGGTAGCCGTTGCCCGGGTTCTGCGACTCCCGACCCTCAATGAGCGCTACTGGGTACCCGGAGGGAATCCTGCGTTGCGAGCCGAACGCGGCATGCAAGCCGAGTGGATGCTCTCCTACAGCCCCGGGGAAGCCGTCCACCTCCGCGTGGTCGCATTTCTGAGCCGCCTCAAGGAGCGCATCGTATGGCGACCCATCTATCTGGACGCATCCCGTCAAATCTGGACACCGGACAATGTTGCCCTGGTTGAAGGCCGCGGTCTCGAGGCCTACGTGCATTGGTCGCCTTTCCCGTCAACCAACGTGACGATCTCCGGAACGCGGCGGACGCAGCGGGATCGCTCCAACCCTTCGGCAGCCTCGTACGGTCATCAGCTTCGTTTTGTAGCACCGTGGTCCATCCGTGGGACGCTCGAGTGGCAACACGAGTCTATGGGATTTTTCGGGTCATGGCATCACACTGCGCGTCGCTACACGGCAACCGATGGCTCTCTGTGGATGCCGGCATACCGGGTAGTCGATGCCGGTATGGTATGGCACGCCGCTGAGGATCGCTTTGGGCTGGATATCCGGCTGACAGCCTCGAATCTGTTCAAC
>JAAZVD010000174.1 GCA_018623785.1 Bacteroidota bacterium
AAGCCGTCGTGTCGCCCTCCACGGAAGGGTTTACGGCCAAAATGACCTCCTCTACGGGATCCGATCCTGCTGCCGGAGTGGCGACACGTGCTACCAGCTCCTTGATTCGCAGGTCTTCCGGACCAATCCCATCCAGCGGAGAGATGGCACCTCCGAGGACGTGATAGGCGCCACTATACCCGTTTGTCCGCTCAATGGCCATCAGGTCACTGGGCTCTTCGACCACGCATACTATGCTTTGGTTGCGCTTGTCCGAGGTGCAGATGGGGCAAGGGTCATGATCGGCTACGTTGAAGCACACCGAGCAAAAGATGACCTTGTCTTTGACGGCAATCAGCGCGGCGGCCATCTCTTCGACAGCCGTGCGGGGCTGTTTTAGTATGAAGGCTGCAAGCCGTCGAGCTGTCTTTCGCCCGATACCGGGCAGCGTGGCAAACTGTTCGACGAGGGTTTCGACCGATTCAGAAGAGAACTGCATCAGAGACCAAACCGGCTCAAATCGGTCCCCGGAGGAATGAGTCCACCCGCGACCTTGGCCATTTCCTGTTTGGCCAGGCCCGATGCATCTTCGAGTGCCTTGTTGATCCCGGCCATGACGAGGTCCTCGAGCAGTTCCACGTCGTCGGGATCCACTACTTCCTTTTCGATGGAAATAGAGGTAATACGCTGCAGTCCGTTGGCCGTGACTTTGACCATGCCGCCACCGGCCTCGGCCGTGACAAGCTTTGAACCCAGATGCTCCTGGGTTTCGGCCATCTTCTTTTGCATGTCGGCAATCTTGCCGAACATATCGGCCATGTTCATTCCGTCGGTCATGGTACTCAGTAATGGGGTGGGTAGGGGTGTTGCAACCGCTGGCAGCCAGTTACCATACGATTTCGCCACCGAAACGCTCCACAAGCGCACGGACGGCCGGATTCTCTTCACACAACCTTTCCAATGTTTCCCTGGCAGTGGCCTCATCGTCGGCAGCTTCAATAGCATTTGCCGAGGGCGCATCCACCCGAAAGCCGATGCGCTCAACATGGAGTCCGCTTCCTTCGGTCAGGCGATGCGCCAGCTTGGCTCGCTCATTGCGCAGTGCCTTAGCATGGAAATCATCCGGGACAGAGACTAGTGCCGTGTTGCCCTCGAAAGCAGTCAGTTGAGCATGGCGCAGGAAGGACCCCATCTGCTTCTCGGCCACCATTATGTCGTCTACGATCCTCTGCCAGGCGTGTCTGAGCTGGATCATTTCGGCCGACGCATGATCGATTGCTTCCTCCTCAGTCTCCAGCACAAGTACGTCGTCTTCCTCGGCCAATGACAGGTTGGAAGGGTCATCCCGTCGTGGTCGCGGTCTGCTGATGGCCGGCGCATCGCCAAACAAGGACGGTCCGGACGGGATGGAAGGTTCATTCCGCGGTTCAGCGGAGGAGGGATGGGATGCGGACTCCGAAGTGGAGAAATCCAATCCAGGAGGAGGTACCTCTTTTTCAAATGGCTTCTCCGGCTCCGTCGGGGCATGGGTATCGTTCGGGGCATCGGGACCTGTTGGGTCATCCTTCTCAGCCGAAGCTACTGGTTCATGCGTCTTCGGGGAAGGAGCGACATCCTCGGGCGCGGCAGGCGCCGTTACTTCCGCGACAGGACTGGGCGCTTTCGGCGCTGTGGCTTCGATCTCCCGTTTGGGCTTAGGCGCTGTATCCGGGCTGGCAGGGCTATCCGTGGCTGCAGGCACCTGGTGTTTGACCACCCGTTCGGTGATGATCTTGACCTCCCCCGATGCTGCCATGCGCTCAATGCGGTTGAGGGAAGTCAAGGCTGCTTTGATATCCACGGCATCGGGGAGCGATGCCATCCTCAAGAGGCCCATCTCAAGCGTAAGTCGTGGCTGGCGCGCACTCCGAAGTTGAGATGCCAGGGTGCCCACAATGTGAACCAGGGACAGGAGCACGGATTCAGAATAGAGACCACTGTGGGTCGCGATTTTTTTTCGATCGGCGTCAGTCGCCTCTATCAGTCTGAGATCCTTGGTCGTATGCGCCACGAGTAAATTGCGCAGGTGTTCTGCCAGGCCATCCACGAATTCCTGTAGATCGTAGCCCGCGCGAACGATACGATCCACCGTATGGATCATGGCGGACGCATTACGCTCCAGAACGGCATCGGTCACTTGGAAATACAGATCGCTATCCACGACCCCCAGGGCGCGTATCAGATCCTCATTCTTGATATCTGCTCCACAGAGAGAGACGGCTTGGTCAAAGACAGACAACGCATCCCGCAGGGCGCCATCACCTTTGCGTGCTATGAGCATCAAGGACGCTTCGTCGGCTGATATGGACTCTTCCTCGCATACCATTTTGAGCCGTTCCACTGTCTCGAGGATAGCAATCCTGCGGAAGTCGAAGCGTTGGCACCTTGACTGGATCGTAGGCAGAACCTTGTGGGGCTCCGTGGTAGCAAAGATGAACAGCGCGTGGGGAGGCGGCTCTTCTAGCGTTTTGAGCAACGCGTTGAAAGCTTGCGTGGTCAGCATGTGGACCTCGTCCACAATGTAGACCTTCATTCGGTTGTTCTGAGGAGGGATCCGCACGGTATCCCTGAGCTCCCGAATGTCGTCGACCTTGTTGTTCGAAGCCGCATCAATCTCGATGATATTAAGATTGCGACCTTCTTCGAACGATTGACAGGAAACGCACTGTCGACACGGCTCAGCCTGGTCCTCCCGGTCCGCGATCGGCGTAGTGCAATTGATGGCCTTGGCCAGTATGCGTGCAGCCGTTGTCTTGCCCACGCCGCGGGGTCCGGTAAAGAGATACGCATGCGCCAGCCGATCTAGTCGGATGGCATTCTTGAGCGTTTCCGTTACATGCTCTTGAGCCACCACCTCTTTGAACAGAAGTGGCCGGTACTTGCGGGCAGTGACCAGGTAGGTCGAGTCGGACATGGTAGAGGGGGACATCCACGGAAAACCGGAACGGGCGGGCACTGAACATAGCGTCGATCACAGCGCCACGCAACCAACCATAGAGGTACTCAATGGTCGCGCCAAGGTTTTGCCCCATCCTGTCTCAAGAGCTCTTCATTGTCATTCTACCCACGAGCATGCCGAGCGTTGTACGTATAACCACCTGTCGAAAGTGGTCCAAATCAACCTGTGCCAGTCCGGCCGATTCGAGCGCCGTCAAACGGGTCAGATCCATGCTCGAGCGAACCAACCATTCAACATCGTCCGGGGTCAGTTGGCCCGCAGCCAGCTGCGATGCCCAGATTTCAAGTTGCTTTGCATTACGTAAGAGGAGATTCTTTCCAGCCGGAAGCAGACGATGACTCAGCGATGGAAGCAACGCTTCAATCTGCCGTTTCAATTCGCTGAATAGAGCCTCGGAAAGGGATTCGTTCATGGGTCCGCTGTTACTTGTTTCGGGTTTTTCCACTCTCGAGTCGGATGATGGTATCGAACCCTGATTCTATCTGAAGAGATGCCTCTTGGATGAATGTCCAGGACAACGAGTCTTCTGCGGCCCATCGGGAAAGGAAGCCACCCGCCATGAATCCGTCGGAG
Organism: Bacteroidota bacterium; assembly: GCA_018623785.1. GTDB lineage: Bacteria > Bacteroidota > Rhodothermia > Rhodothermales > UBA10348 > JAAZVD01. The sequence goes on from JAAZVD010000174.1 coordinate 3,551, forward strand.
TCGACCATGATTTCCCACTGTCGGGTCGTGATGTCGTTGTGAGGTCTGCCACGCGCATATTCGCGAGCTTTGAGCAACCGTATCTGCAGCGCTTCAATGCGGGAGCTGTGCTTCCCGTAGGGCTCTTCGGCACGTTCGATCAATCGGAGGGTATCTATTTTCAAATCCACGGCCTGCTCGTATGCCCGTGAAGAAAACGGAGCGATGGAAGGTGCACAGCCGGCGATACCCAGGAGCAAGGACAGTATCAGTACGGCAGGGGTGCCTTGTCGTAGTCCTGGCGAAAACAAGGCATTTCCGGGAGCAGACCGATAAACGAGCGGGTAGGAAGCAGAGCGTGCCATGAGGTGCGCGAGCATGAAAGGGTTCTCTACCGTTAGAAACGCCATCAGTCAGCTTCACACGACATCATCCATGACAGGGCTTCGAAAAATCATACATGTTGATATGGACGCCTTTTACGCGTCCGTGGAGCAGCGTGATTTTCCGGAATTGCGAGGCAAACCTGTAGCTGTGGGTGGCTCCTCCAAGCGGGGTGTGGTATCGGCAGCCTCCTATGAGGCACGGGCTTTTGGTGTCCATTCGGCCATGTCCTCGGCGATGGCAGCTCGAAAGTGCCCCGGACTTGTATTCGTACCTACCCGGTTCGAGGTGTATCGTGCGGTATCGAAACAGGTCCGTGCCATTTTCCAGCGGTACACCGACGTCATTGAACCATTATCGCTGGACGAAGCCTACTTGGATGTTACCGTGTCACATACGCCGGGCCTTTCTGCAACGGAAATGGCGCGACGCATCCGGCTGGATATCCGGGAGGAAACCGGATTGACAGCATCGGCCGGCGTCTCCTACAATAGATTTCTGGCCAAGGTTGGATCGGACTTCAGAAAGCCGGACGGCCTAACTGTTATACGACCCAG
>JAAZVD010000175.1 GCA_018623785.1 Bacteroidota bacterium
AATCGTTTCCTCATCAACATACTTGCCCATTTCGCGCCTGAATTCCAGAATGCTGATGTAGGGGCGGTATTCATCGAATTCGCCGGCCATGCGCTCTCCAACACCGGGAATGGTCAGGAATTCCTCTATGGGCGCTTCATTGAGGTTTATCTTTTCAGCCGTTACAGCTCGTTTACCTGCGTCTGCGGAGGATTCGGATGGCGTAGCATCCTGAGAAGATTCGCCCGAGGGCGTACAGCCGGTTACGGCAACCAGGGTGAACGCCAGCAGAAAAAGGGGTAGTGTTCTCATGGGAGGCAGGGTTTTCCAAGGGATGGTGTTTGCTTTGGACTCAGTACCGAGCAGGAGATGAGCCGGCCATTACAGTGTCCAAAATGAAATTCCGGATGTCTTGGTTGGATGTGATGAGATCCTCGTCTCGTAAATACATCATATGCCCGCTGCGGTACCCTTCGAAGCGCATGCGATCCTGCATATCGCCCGAGGGATCCATGTTCCACATGGTATATTTCGCATTGAAATAGTCGGTTCCCCCGTCGAAATACCCTGCCTGCACCATCACGTGCAGATACGGGTTCTGGGCCATGGCCTGACGCAGTTGCTCGCCTGTATTGTCGTCATCGCGATTCCAAGGGGATACCGGTCCGAACACGTTGTATTTCAGTTCGGTCTCGTATCCGAGAACGTCACGCAGGTAATGATTGATGGCTGGTGCAAAGGCATGATTCCAAGCCGTCAGGGCCGGGTCAAAGTCATATCGAACACCTGCATCTTGACGATCAATACCTCGATACCGGGAATCCAGGCGCCCCACGGTCAGACCTTCATCCCGGAGCAGATCCTTCCAGAAGTAGGAGGTAGGCACCTGCAGGTTGTGCTGGAAGAAGTCCTCCGCATCCAGCCCGCTGTAGCGTGCAGCCGTGCGCGCCACCTCCTCGCGACGGACATCATCAAGCGCACCGCCCCGTGCTATGGCCGGCAGGAAGACATCCAGCGTCCATGCTTCCACTTCCGGGAGCAGGTCATCGAGATCCCGCGCCTGCAGGTCGGCCTCCAACTGGCCATGATACCAAGCCGTTGCTGCGTAGTAGGGCAGGTAATTGGCAGCGCGTACCGGTCCGTCACGATCCACACCCAAACCCGTGGGGGAGACCAGGATGACACCGTTCAGGTACATCCAGTGGCTGCCCTGCAGACGACCGGCGAGGCCGCTGACCCGCGTGGTTCCATAGGACTCCCCGATCAGGAATTTTGGTGATGTCCAACGCTCATGCCGTGTGACGAACGTATCGATCCAGTCAGCCAGGTAGTCCACGTCTTCGTTGACCCCGAAAAACTGCTCCGGCTCCACACCTTCAGCCACGCGGGAGAAAGCCACATTGACCGGGTTGACGAACACGATGTCTGCTACGTCAAGAATGGAATGCGGGTTGTCCTCAACGCCATATGGTTGAATCGGGAAACCTTCCGGGTCGATGATCAGCTTCTTTGGACCGGTGTACCCGATGTGCATCCATACCGACGCCGACCCCGGACCACCGTTGAAGGAGATGACGAGTGGTCGTTCCACATTCGGCTTGCCGTTGGTGCGCTCGTAGAAGGTGTAGAACAACCCGGCCGACACGTTGCCATCATCATCATAGACCGGCTGCTTGCCAAGGGTGGCTGTGTATTCCACCAGTTCGCCTTTGATACGTACAGCGCTTTGGGCCGTCTGCTCGTGGTCGAAGGGGTTGAGTTCGTGCCCCGCGAGTGCTCGCTTCCCGGTGTCCTGACGCGCCTCAGCGGGCGTACCGCTGACGAGCATGGCGAAAATTAGCAGTGCGAGAACGGGAAAATGCTTCATGGGACCGCAAGTCTGATGAATCTGATTGGCTGTCCCGTCGGCCCAGGCACGATGAACTCCACCTGCGTCAGCCCGGGATCGTTTCAGCCGCAATATACCAGTCCGGTCAGCCTGCTGCCTCGGCCTTACGGGCCATGTCCTGACGCTTGCGCTCGTGCGGATCGAGATAGCGCTTGCGCAGACGCAACGACGTCGGCGTGATCTCGATGAGTTCATCATCACGGATGAATTCAATGCACTCCTCAAGTGACATACGACGCGGCGGAATCAGCTTCTGGAATGCGTCGGCAGAAGCAGCGCGCATGTTGGTCAGCTTCTTCTCTTTGGTGATGTTCACTTCGAGGTCGGCGTCGCGGCTATTCTCGCCTACCAGCATTCCGGAGTACACGGCATCGGCCGGGCCTACAAAAAGCTCTCCACGCTCCTGCAGGTTGATGATCGAGTATCCGGTAACCTTTCCGGAGCGGTCGGCCACCAGCGCTCCCGTGGCGCGGTGGGCAATCTCGCCAGCCCACGGACGATACTTGTCAAACAGGTGGGTCAGGATGCCCGTACCTTTCGTGTCGGTCAGGAATTCATTCCGGTAGCCTATCAACCCGCGGGAAGGAATTTCGAATTCCAGGCGGACGCGGCCTGAGCCGTGGTTGATCATCTTGGTCATGACACCCTTACGCGTACCCAGCTTCTGTACAACGGCGCCCATGTACTCTTCAGCCACGTCGATGAGGGCGACTTCGTAGGGCTCATGACGCTTGCCGTTGATTTCCTTCGTGATCACGTTCGGCATACCCACTGAGAACTCAAACCCTTCACGGCGCATCTGCTCAATGAGGATGGCCATTTGCAGCTCGCCACGACCGTATACCAGGTGCGAATCCGGAGAATCCGTGGCCTCGATACGCATGGCAAGGTTGGTCTCAGTCTCTTTGGCCAGTCGGTCCTTCAGGTTGCGGGAGGTGACGTACTTGCCTTCCTTACCTGCAAACGGGGAGTCGTTGATGCGGAACTCCATCGACATCGTGGGCTCATCCACATGCAGGGGTGCCAGCGGCTGTGGATCCTCGGCGTCCGAAATGCTCTCGCCCAGACCGATGCCAGCCATACCGCCTACGGCCATGATGTCGCCGGGGCCTACCTGGTCGGTCTCCACCCGCTGCAAGCCTGCGTAGGTGAACAGAGCCGTGACCTGAGCGGACGTGAAGGTCTTGTTCCGGTGACAGAGTTTGACGTGCTGGCGGTTCTTCAGCGTTCCATTCACGACACGCCCTATGGCCAAGGGTCCCAGGTAGTTGTCCGGAATGACGTTCGTGACCAGGACCTGGACCGTTGCGTCCGGATCGCCCTTGGGAGCGGGGATTGTGTCGATGATAGCATCGAACAGGGGCTTCAGATCGATCATCTCGCCGCCGATTTCGGTCGTGCACTGACCATCGCGGGCCACCGCAAAGATGACCGGAAACTCAATCTGCTCGTCCGAAGCGTCGAGATCAATGAACAGGTCGTATACTTCGTTCAGCACCTCCTCGGGTCGGGCATCCTCGCGATCAATCTTGTTGACCACGACGATGGCTGGGAGGTTCAACTCAAGCGCCTTGGAAAGCACGAAACGCGTCTGGGGAAGGGGACCTTCTGCTGCATCAACCAGCAGCATGATGCCGTCCACCATTCGCAAGGTCCGCTCCACCTCTCCGCCGAAGTCCGCGTGACCCGGTGTATCGACGATGTTGATCTTGATATCACCAAGCTGCACGGCCGTGTTTTTGGCCATGATGGTAATACCCTTCTCTCGCTCCAGGTCCATGGAGTCCATGACCCGCTCGGCCACCTCCTGGTTGTCGCGGAAAATGCCGCTCTGCCAGAGCATGGAGTCGACCAGTGTGGTCTTTCCGTGGTCCACGTGGGCCACGATGGCGATGTTGCGTAGGGATTCAGACATGAAGGCGAAGTATGGAGAGGGCGGGAGGAAGCGCCTGATGAAACTCCCGCACGAGTAAACGTTCGTGCGCGGACGCAAAGAACGCGCGAATACGATCTGGCCCGAAGGACTGTTACATGACAGCCAGGGCGTCGGTAGTGGTTTCCCGATAGGAGCGGCCGATGGGGAGAGTCTGCTCACCGATCATCACTTGGGAGGCCGTAAACGAGGTTACGGACCGGGCTCGGATCAAAAAGGACCGATGGATCCGGATAAAGCCATGACCAGTGACCTCTCTCTCGAAGGCAGCCATCGTCATCTTGGTCATCTGTTTCTCTTCGGCCGTGTGAATGAGCAGATAGTCCCGCTGGCTTTCTACGTAAAGGATATCCCTCAGGAGGACGCTCACGTTGCGTCGGTCCACGCGAATCGTAATCGATACGTCTGTTTCCTCTACGCGGGAGAGTTCTTGCCGCATCTGCTCCGTTTCCTTCAGCAGGGATTCTCGGTCTGAGCGCGTTCGCTGCCAGCGCCTGAGGGTGTGCAGGGAGAGAGCCCCAAACACCACGATATACATGCTAATGAGCACATCCATCAAGTCCACCAGATTCGGCTCCACGAACAGGGCCTGATAATCGGCGACCGTCATGTAGAGACCCACCAGAAGGGAAAGCTCCAGGTGCAGGGAAAGCAG
>JAAZVD010000176.1 GCA_018623785.1 Bacteroidota bacterium
CCAAAACGGGCCACATCGTATTTGGGAGCCGCGAAGGCCATCATCTCGATAGCGCAGCATGCCAAGCCCATGGGCATGGGCATGAGCGAATTGGAGCGGGCCCAGTTAACCACCGCGTCGACGCGGGTTGTCAGGAATCCCTCCTGGAGGGCGTTGTCAGATCCCATGATTGAAAAGTTGGGGTTGGAACAGGTTCGAAGCGGGGATCAGTCGAATTCAAGGCCGCCTTTCTTGATGTCGTACACCAGTCCGATAGCCAGGATGACCACAAACAGCAGGACCACAGCCATGACACCCGGAGCAGCTCCTGCAGCAATGAACTCATCAAAGCTGACGGCCCACGGGTACAGGAATACGACCTCCACGTCAAACACGATGAAGATCATGGCCACGAGATAAAACTTGACCGAGTACCGCTCGCGGGCGGATCCGATCGGGTCCATTCCGCTCTCGTAGGAGGTCAGTTTGATTTTGTTATTCCTTTTGGGACCCAGCAGGGCGGCTGCTTTCAGCAGGGTAAAGGACAGGCCGGCTGCAATGCCGAGCTGGATGAACAAAGGAATGAAATCCGAGAGCATGATGCTTCCGCCTCCGTGGCGGCTGAATCAGGACAGTCTGAAAACGATGGTGGGGGGCTGCCCGCTTCTGGAAACGGCGTCCAACCTTTCAGTCAAACGCCGGAAAGTATGGACGGCAATTGGCTGTTCGAGCGGGCTGCGAAGGCAGAACTTCGGCATCGTGAAAGTACCGATCAATGCCCTGCGGGTCAACGAATTCCCGCACAAGATTGGGCAATTGATCGCTAGTTCGCATTCGTCCGTACGTTCGATGAACGGGAACCGCTCGCCGACCGGAAATAGAGCGCGGACTGATCCACTCGGATGGCTCCCACTCACGGAACGAAAAAGGGGCGCCGCGCGGTATCGCGCGGCGCCCCTTGGAAAGCCTTCTCTGCGTGCCGCCAAGGGCACACTGTGCTCGAGTCCCTACTGGAGGGTGTAGGTCAGACGGGCTTGTCCCATACGACCCATTTGCGGCGCACCGATAAACTCGCGGTGCATATTGTCCAGTACGTTGCTGATCTGCAGGTCGATACGCAGTCCCGGCTGGAAATTGCTCATATCGAACCCGGCACCCACATCAAGCAGCACGTAGCTGTCTACGTCACCCACGTAAGGCCCGGAAAGTACTGGGAATCCATCTGTATACCGACCGGCAGCGTTTATCGAGAGACCGGAGGCAAAGGCGTACTTGAAGCCAGCCGTTCCTTTCAATTTCGGTGCGTTCAGGGACAACTCTAGTCCCGTTCCGGCTTCGCCCAATTCTTCGTCATCGAAATAATCATCGGTGACGATGGACGCATTACCGAAGACGCTGAGTTGGTCACTGGCCAGGTATTGGAACGCAACATCCGCGCCGTAGAACGATACCTCACCGAAGTTGCGGTAGGTCAGCATCAGCTCCGGCGTGCTGCCTGCGCCCGGATTGTTTTGTTGCGGCTGCACGATGGCCACTGGCGTACCGGCACTGGGTAGCTGGTCTCCGGCAAGCGCCACCAACAGTCCGGCAGCCTGCTGCGCAGAAACACCGAATTGTCCCAAAGCGCCCGCGAGCTGCGCATTGTTTGCGATCCCGGTGGCAATGGCAGCCGCCAGGTCATTGGCCAAGTTCGGCACAATCACGAAGGGCGTTTCCATGATGAGGGGCCCCACGAAATTGTCGCGCTTGGTCCAGTACCCGTCGGCCGTGAAGAGGAGCTTCTCGCCGATGATACCTTTGTAGCCCACTTCGAACGTATTGGTGATGGTCTGCTTGAGCGGATCGACATCAACCAGATCCCGATACTGGGAAATGTTTACGGCTCCCGTGGAGGTGTTCAGGAAAGCCAGCAACCCACTGGAGAATCCGTTGACTTGTGTCAGCTGCGGGTTCAAGAGGGCCTGCAGGGTTCCCGCTGTCTGTGCATCGACTGGAAGTCCAGCGGCGCCGAGCATGGTAGCCAGCGTTGCAGCGGGAATTGCCGCAACACCCTGGTACATGGCCGCGTAGGTGTCGTCGAGCGGCAAACCAATGGGCTGCGAAGCTCCGAGTGAGGCCGGATTCAAGCTGGAAGCCACCAGGTCCGTACCCGCAATACCGGTGTAAGCCGCGTTGCGTTCCCAGGTGTACCCATCGGCGGCACCACGTCCACGGATCGCTATGTCCGTACCCGGGATAAAGCCGGCAATGATGTTCAGGAAGTTCGAGTTCGTTCCGTGCGAGGAAAAAGCACGGTTGAACGTGACCCGGAAGGAGTTTGCATTGTTAGGCTTGAAGACGAGGGCAGCGCGTGGGCTGATGTTGATATCCTGGTCACCAATCGAGGAGTAATCTGCGCGAACAGCGGCCGTGAAGTCCAACATATTCGTCAGCTTCGTCGTCGACTGCAGGTAGCCTCCGAATTCATCGATGCCCTCATCCGTCTGGATGGTGCCCTCGGTATCCGGGCGGGTCATTTCAAAGTCAGCCCCTACGATGACGCTCTGACGGCCACTCGTGTTGGCCCAATCGTACTGTGCCTGACCCACGAGTTGGGTCGAGTTGTCGACTACGTCGAAGGCTCCGTAGACACGGGACTTGCCTGCATCATTCCTGTTCAGGTAGACCTGAGCAAAGAAGTTATCCAGATTAAGCCGCAGTTGACCATATGAGTAACCGTAGCCTTCCGCCTGCAGCGTTCCTACGCCGGAGAGCACGGTAGCCTTGAGGGTTGAATAGCCGACGTTGGCAGACAGGGACCCTGTTTCACTGAAACGATATTCGAGATTACCGTTGATATTGGATTTCGAATAATCCGTGTCACGCTCGCCGTCGATGGCAATCTGGCCCGCATCGTGGGGATCGTTCGGATCCAAAGCCCAGTCTTCAGCCTGCAGGTAGGTCCCCGTGAGCTTGTATCCCAGCTTGCCGTTTGAGGCTACGCCGGCATGACGGAACTGTCCGCCGAAGAGGGACTGCTCTCCACCCTGGACGGAGATGGTAGTACCTGGATGGGAGAATGGATCCTTGGTGATGAAGTGTACCACACCCGCATCGACACCGGCACCGTACAATGCAGAGCCCGGGCCACGAACCACTTCAATACGGTCCACATCGATACCGATGTTGGGCATGATGGAGTACAGGTTCACGGCCAGCGATGGGACAGCCGCCTGGCGATAGTCGGTCATTACGAATGCCGACCCACCGAAAGCGTTGTTGAACCCGCGCAGAACCATTTCGCGCCGATCCACGCCCGTCTGCTGCATGTCCACGCCGGGGGTAGTGCGAAGCGCTTCCACCGACGAGCCGCCAACGCTGCTCTCGATATCCCTGGCCGAGAGGACCGAAATCGAAGCCGGGGCATCAAGGGCCTTTTCCTGACGGCGTGAAGCTGCAACCACAACCGTATTCAATTCCAGCCCGGTCTGGCTGAGTGCGCAGTCAAACGTAGTGCTGCCGCCAGCCGAGACGGTAACGTCCGCCTCGCAATCTTGGAAGCCGACATATCGTGCACGGACGGTGTAGGCGCCTGCAGCGACATTGAAGCTGTATTCGCCATCAATATCGGTGGCGGCACCACCTACGATGGATCCGTCGTCAGATAAAGCTACGACGTTGGCCCCGGGGAGCACTGTCCCGTCGTCTTCAATAGTTATGGTTCCTGAAATGGTACCGTTCTGCGCTGCCACCGGGGCGGCAGCAAGGATGAACAGCATGATTGCCAGGGTACACGTCAAGCGTGAGATCAGATGAGTCATTTGGCTCTCCGGAGGGTGAAAGTTCGTGCTGCCAGACCCACTCCCTGCGGAAGGGTTTGCAGCGTGGGCCGTCAAGGCCGACCCGCAAGAATAACAATTTCCTGAATCACGTACACAACAAGCGATGCGTAGAGCGCCCTGATAGACGGTCAGCGCGCCGCGTGGCGCAGGGCTTTGCCGGGGCGCATTCCGGTCATTACGCCCTTCCTCAGCACTGAAACACCGCCCACGAGCACGTGAATCACACCCTCAGCGTAGTGGTGAGGATCTCCGAATTCAGCGGTATCCATGATGGCGGCAGGATCAAACAGGGCGACGTCGGCCACGTTACCTTCCCGAAGCACCCCCCGGTCCGTCAGGTTCAAGCGCTCAGCTGGCAAGCCACTCATCTTGTGCACAGCCTCTTCGAGCGTCAGCACGCTGTCTTCGCGTACATATCGTCCCAGGACCCGCGCGAAAGCACCATAATTGCGCGGGTGCGGAACGCCTTCGTCCATAGCCGGAATGCCGCCATCCGACGAAATCGATGTCCATGGATGCTTCATGATGGAGCGTACGTCCTCGGTGGACATGGAATGGAATACCCCGGAGCAGCTACCGGCCTCCACCAGTTCGATGGCGATGTCGGCAGCATTCGGTACCGTCACATCCAATCCGCGATCTAC
>JAAZVD010000177.1 GCA_018623785.1 Bacteroidota bacterium
GACGGAGGCGAACAACAACATGGGGTGGTTCAATTCTCCGAGTCGGGGGCGGTTGTTGGTTTGGACGGGTCCATGATGGGGGTGTCCCAACCAGCCATATCGGAAGGACGGACGCCTATCCGGAAGCCATCGAACGCGTAGCGGGCCGGGTGATAGGGACCTACGAAGTCGATAGACAGGTCGGGGGTGATGGCCTCTTCCAAGCCCGCGGCCCAGAAGGCGGCATTGATCATCATGCGACGAAAACCCTCGTTCAGGAAGTCTTCCGAGGCACCGTGCGTGGTCGTGAAGACGCGACCCATGGTGCCATCCTTTCCGGTATGCGTGCGGGTCCAGGCTACCGGGGCTCGCTCTTTTTCGGGGTCTGGCGCCGCGTCCGGTTCCATGCCGGTCAGTACGACGCCGCGGGCCAGGACGTCATAAGGTGGGAGCGGGTCGGCCCAGTACCCACCGGAGACCGCGTGCGCAAAGGGCCTCTCGCCAGGAAGGCCCGCGGCGTCGAACCCTTCCAGCCCTGTCATGATCGGGTGCCCTTCGGCACCTTCCTCCATCACCAGCACGGAGGATTGCTGATGGTTCGTTCCATAGTGTCCGGCCCATGTCTCGCCGAGAACCTGCCGGCCGAATCCGAGCATGTACTCTTCGCTCTCGTAATTCCAATTGAACCTCTCAAAGCGTCCCTCGATACCCGCAAAGGCGTGGGTTGATGTGCGGATACCCAGGACTGGTCCTCCGCGATCGAGATAGTCAACGAAGTGCTGCATCTCTTCTTCGGGAAAATCCTGGAAGCGCAGCCCCATGACGACGAGGTCGGCCTCCTTCAGGACCTCCAAGCCTCGCATGTTCGAGCTGCCGGGCTCAATGAAACCTTCCTCGTTCAGAGTGAAAAGGGTAGTTGTGGTAAAGCCGTGATGCCACGCCATGAGGCGGGCCATGGCTGGCAGGATCTCCTCTGACCGGTACTCATGATCTCCTGAGAGAAAGACGATATGGGTTCCGGCTCCGGGGCCGTCGGCCTGCGGGCCGACGGCCCCGTCCCATGTCACGCGATGCGGTACGTCAGGAAGGCTTACAGGCTGTGGTTCAACGGATTGAGAATCTGCACAGGCTGTAGGCAGAAGAAGGCTGGCTACGAGCAGCAGGTGGAGTCGAATTCGGTACATGGGACTCAGAAGGTGTATTGGGCGCCAAAGGAGAGGGCACGGGGTGCTGACGGAAATAGAAAGAGGACGTCGGATCCCGCCGGGTCTGGATAGGCAGTGGTATCGTAGTCACGGTCAAATGCGTTGAACATGTCGGCCGTCAGTCGCCAGTCCCGGACGTCCCATGAAAGCCGGATATCGACCGTCGAGTAATCAGGTAATTCCACGGTGTTTGCGTCATCAACCCACATGCCGCTCAGACTTTTCAGGACGAGCGATGCCGTAAAGGCACCTGCCTCCGCCGTGACGCCGGCACTGATGGCATGCTTCGGGATGGCCTTGACGGCATTTCCTGCATTGTCGCCGCTTTGCTGGGTAACGTCCTGTAGCGTGTAGTTCGCAAAGACCGAGGCAAACCCCGCTTTGCCAAGCGTCAGGCCGGATTCGATGCCGCGATGCCGACTCTTGCCGATGTTGACATTCGAAAAGGTCTCGAACGAGAAGTCGATCTCGTTCTCCATGTCCATGGTATATCCCGATACGCTCAGGCGGCCTTGCCAGTCGTCCCCAAGGGCCAAGAGATGATACAGCCCGGCTTCAAAAGCAGTGCCTTCCTGTGGCGTGAGCAGGGGACTGGCGATACGGACCTCGAAAGGGGGAAAAGGCACGGGAAGGGCGCGCAGGTCGTAGAGTTGGTCGAGCGTTGGCGCTTTGAACGACCGCGACGCGTTGACCCACGCATTTCCCACATGTCGCGCGGAACTGGCATAGCGTACGTTCACACCAATTTTGGGACTGAAGGCGGTGTTTGTTGCGTCCTGAGCCTCTTCCGACAGGCCTTCCACGGCGTCAAAGGAGTCCGCAATACGGTCATAGCGCGCTCCCATCGCCATTTTCACCCGTTCCACCGGGCGAATCTCCACATGGACGTATCCAGCCAGGGCCCTACGGGAGGCTGTCCCGTCTGCGTTGAGGCCCTGTCGACCGCCCGCGGACGCCTCATACACCGTCTCATCGCCCGTGACAATCTGATGATACTTCGAACCGAGCGTGCCAACGTAGCCATCCACCCCGATCGTGAAGGAATGGGCAAGTCCGATCGGAAGCTGCCACTCGGTGTATTGCAGCGATGTGCGCCAGCCGTTTGCATCCACTACCCGTTCCTGTGTATCGGCAAAGACGGCTGCCAGCGGGAGTGTCCGGATTACATTCTGATCCCTGTTTTCCCAGGCAAGGGAAGCGCGAAGCCGGCCGGGACCGACAGCGAGCCATCCCCGCGCGGCAGCTCGCCTGGTCTGCTCATCAATCGTGTCAAACTGGAAAAAGGACAGGCTCTGCGCGCGATCGCCTTCCTCCGTGGAGCGGATGGGCCCCGGCGTATCGGCATCGCGTGAATTGAGGGAACCACTGAGCGTGAGTCCGCCCTTGGTGCCCCACTGCACGTTTCGCTGGGCTGAGAGCGACGCCGTGGTACGCTTTCCATGGTCCCGATAGCCATCCGTTGTGCCGTAATCAGCTGCTGCCGACCAGGTTTCATCCTCGATGAACATGCGAGTGGATTGGGCACCGAAAGATCCCGCTCCCAACTCCAAGTGGCTGTGCGGTGGAGCATTGGCATCGGTTACGATATTGATCACCGCACCGATGGCTGCATCGCCATATAAAGACGATGCCCCGCCTCGGAGGACCTCTATGCGCGCGTCCGGTTCTCGGACCAGCTGCTCCCAGTTGACCAGGCCGTTTTCCAAATTATTTACTGGCATGCCGTCCTTGAGCACCACGACATATTCGGCTTCGCCGCCTCCATAAAAGCCGCGTGTAACTGCTTGTGGACTCCACCCTATCCCGTTGACATCCAGGAAGAGCAGGCCCGGCATCGTGCCCAAGAGATCGGTCATACTGCGGGCTGGTCGCTGCCTGAGTTCGCGCGCCTCGAGCACGGACACACTGCTCGTTGTCAAACTCAATGGGCTCTCGGCGCGCTCTGCAGTAACGGTCATCGGATCCATCACCCGGATCATGGTCGAGTCCTGATCCTGTGCTCGGACATCATGGACGGATCCGATGCCCGCCACTAAAAGAGTAAAAAACGTCAAGAGCGGTCCCTGGGGCAGTCGGTACATGCGTCGAATCGATAAGTGGGAGAGTGTCGTGGGAGTATACGGAGTTCATCCATTCGGATCCCATCAAGGAGCGCCCGTAACCTTCCTGATATCGGCTATATTATGCGTCGTCATTTTCATATTTCATGTATCTCAATGATCACGAAACGACTGACCAAGGATCAGATTTTGTCCCGGCTGCGGACAAAGGTCGAGCAGCGTACCCCCATCATGATCGCATCGGCTGGTAGCGGCCTGGTGGCGCAGTTGTTGGAAAAAGCGGGCGCCGACTGTGTCAACACGTTTTCCGGCGCGCGGCTACGTGCTAACGGGATGGGTACGATGGCCATGATGTGGCCCATTCTGGATTCGAACAGGCAGACGCTGGACTACACGAGGGAGGATATAATGCCCGCCATGAAGGGTGACGCATTCGTATGCGCCTGTTTGAACGCCAACGATCCGTTGAAGGACATGCGAATGGTACTTCAGGAATGCAAAGATATGGGGGTGATGTCAGTGTCCAACATCGGCCCGTCCATTTCCTACGTGGATCATGATTCCGAGATTTATCGTGTCATGACCTCGGCTGGTATTACGCTGCAGCACGAGATCGACATGCTCCGGTTGGCCCGCGAAGAGATGGAAATGGTGACAATCGGATTGGCCTTTACCCTGGAAGATTCGATTGCCGTCTGCGAAGAGGCGAAGCCGCATATTTTCTGCTACCACGCCGGTACGACCAAGGGTGGTCTGAAGGGTTACGACAGTGGTTTGTCCATCGAACAGACGGCCGAGCAGACCGAGGAGGCATACGAAGCTGTCCGGCGTGTTCATCCCGACGTGATTCTGGTGGCGCATGGCGCAGCTATGTCCAATCCCGAGGATGCGCAATACATGATCGACAATACGAGTGGACATGGCTTCTGGACCGGCTCGTCTACGGAGCGCATTCCAATTGAACGAGCGGTCTCGAAGGCAGCGGCCGAATTTGCCGGATTGCGTTTTGGGAAAGAGTGATTGTGAGTTGTGGGCCTGGTTTGGGGTCGAGGTTCGGGGCCGGGGTCCGATTTTTGATAGTACATTATTACCATACTGTAATGCAGCTTTTTTGCGCTTAAAGCCACATGTGAATATTACCATAGTGTAATACTGCAAAAAGGGGGGTGGCCACCGAAC
>JAAZVD010000178.1 GCA_018623785.1 Bacteroidota bacterium
CTCCAAGGCGATGAATGTCCGACGTCCTCGTATCCGTTACCAGTCGTTGACTACGGTCATCGAAAAGTACGGTTCGTGGATTACGCATCTCTTCCTCACGATACGTGCGCTGGAAGACGACGCGCATGGTATCTACCGGCAAGGATGCCGCCAAGGCCCTCGATGTGGAATCTGCCGGTGTGATGACCCTGGATTCGACACGATTACACGAGGTTGGGAGGCATCCGGTCAGCAGAACGGACGTCAGCAAGTACAGAAAGGTGCGGTAGGGACGATGCATGGGTCTATGGACGGGGAGGTCGCATGAAAGCGCGAAGGCGCCCGGCTGGGGTCATCCATACCCGGCGTTCCATGATCGGATCCGGGGGGCTCGCCACCCGTATCTTCCTACCGAGCCCGGACCAGTGAGAATGGTCACCTTCTTCCTAAAACGCTCCCGCCTTGCAGATAGCCCGTGTAGCCCTCCCCGTTCCGATCGATAGGCTGTACTCGTACACCGTGCCCGAGGCTATGCGCACATGGATGCGCCCCGGACGACGTGTCATCGTGCCATTCGGGAAGCGTAAACTGGCAGGCGTAGTCATGGAGGAAGGCGCGGAAAGCGACATAAAGGGGTTTCAGGCACGCGATATCCTTGATGTAGATGTTACCCTCCCACCTCTTCCCGAGGAACTGCTGGCCCTGACCCGATGGGTAGCCACTTATTATATGTGTGCCTGGGGCGAAGCTTTGCGGGCTGCTCTCCCGCCTGGGAGTGCCTCGGCCAAGGCCCGCACCCGCGTCCAGATGGTGGCCATGGTGGACTACAACGAGGAGGGTCCCGAGGCCCTGCCGCGTGGAGACCGGCAACGCGCCATTATCGAGCAGATGCGCATCTGGCATACGTCCGAACGGACACCTGTCCCCCAACAGGAAGTGCTCGCCGAATGCGGCGGAACGGCAGCTACCATCCGGCGCCTGGCCGATCTTGGATACCTGTTCGTCGAGCAGGAAGAGCGGGATCGATTCCTGGAGGAGCGGTCCGATATCGAAACTTCCTCTCGGCCCACGCTGCATCCTGCCCAGAAAAAGGCAGTCGATGCTGCATGCGTGGCGCTCCGGGCGGGGCGATTCGAAACATTCCTGCTGCACGGCGTCACGGGCTCGGGTAAAACAGAAGTGTATCTGCGCGTTCTGGAGGAAGTACGAGTACAGGGACAGACGGCCATTGTCCTTGTCCCCGAAATTGCCCTGACGCCACAAACAGTCCGTCGCTTCCGTGCTCGTTTTGGCGACGATGTAGCCGTACTGCACTCACGGATGGGCGATGGCGAGCGCTACGATGCATGGCGCGGTATCGGAGAAGGGCGCTATCCCATTGTAATCGGACCGCGCTCGGCCATTCTGGCTCCGCTCAAGAATCCTGCCCTCATCATCGTCGACGAGGAGCACGAAACATCATACAAACAATTCGATCCTGCTCCTCGATACCATGCACGTGATGTGGCAGTGGTGCGCGCCTCGCGCAATAACGCCGTCTGCATGCTGGGATCAGCCACTCCCAGCCTTGAATCGCTTGCCAATGCCCGCGAAGGCAAGTATACCCTGCTCGAAATGCCGGAACGGGTACCCGTGGCTGGTCGACCCGCTCGCCTTCCCCGTATCCGTATCGTTGACCTGCGCAACGAACCCGAATTGCGCGGATCGTCCGACGTCCTGTCCCGCCCCTTGCTCGAGGGGATTGATGCCCGGGCTCAGCGCGGCGAACAAACCATTCTGCTCTTGAATCGGCGCGGATTCGCACCCGTCATGGAATGTGTTGACTGCGGCTGGAGCCCTGAGTGCCCTGACTGCTCTGTCAGCATGGTCTATCATAGGCCGCTGAATCACCTTCGCTGTCACTACTGCGGCATCACGCAACCGCCCCCGCGTGCATGCCCTTCCTGCTCCGGAAGGGATCTGGCCTTTCAGGGTACGGGCACACAGCGGCTCGAGGCTGAGTTGGCCAGCCGACTCCCCGAGGTCCGGGTGCTACGTATGGATATGGATACGACCTCAGGCAAAGGCAGCCACGACGATATTCTGGATCAATTCGGGAAAGGAAAGGCGGATGTTTTACTGGGGACCCAAATGGTTGCCAAGGGACTTGATTTCGAGAAAGTCACCTTGGTGGGTATCATCCGGGCCGAGGCCGGGCTTCAACTCCCGGACATCCGTGCAGAGGAGCGTGCCTTTCAGTTGCTGGTCCAGGTGGCTGGACGCGCCGGGAGAGCTGACCTTGAGGGAGAAGTCATCCTGCAATGCCTGGATCCTGGTCATCCCGTCATTCAATTCGCCCTCAAGCACGATTATGAGGGCTTTGCCCAGTATGCGCTATCCACCCGTTCGATGCTTACCTATCCTCCCATCGGACGTATGGTTTCCATCCTGTTCTCCGGGCCGGACGATGCAGCGACGGCGGAGGCTGCCGAGCGGTACCGTCGGCTCTTGGACAACCATTTGCCCGACGTGGACCGCCTCGGCCCCTCACCGGCCTTCATTCATCGGCTGAAAAACCGATATAGGTATAACATCGTGCTCAAGGTCTCAGATGGAGTCCCGGCAAGTCGGGTCCGGGAAGGGCTGCGTAGCGCTGAGAAAGCGTTGGGGTCGCTTCCGCATTCCATTCGACTGACCATTGACGTGGACCCGGCAGGCCTATCATGAGCACCTGACTAGGGCCAGGGCAGGAATCGAATGCGGTTTTCCACGGACGAACGGAAATCATAGGCTGCCTCCATGCCTTCCAGCTCTTCAAGGACCCGGCGCGCTGCCGTAATGTCCCCCGTCTGCAGGTGCAAGGAAATCAGGTGCATGCGTGCAAAGCCATGCCACTTGGCCAACGGATCTGCCGGTTCATCCAGCGTTGCCTGATAGGCTTCCATGGCTCGCGCCGCATCCCCTTTTTCGTGGAATACGCGGGCCAATCCATAAGCTGCCTCTGCCCGAATTTCACCCGGGGTATCGGGCCTTCCACGAAGAGCCTCGAACCGGTTCAAAGCGATGTCGTCGCGACCCGAATTAAAAGCTCCCCATGCCTGCAAAAGACGCTTTTCCTCCTCGGTCATGGGATGGGCCATCAAGCGGGCCGCCTTGCGCATGGCTGCCTGCTCCTCGGCAAAGCCCCGCTCGTCAACAATGCGAGCATACCAAGAAACGGCTTCTTCCCGTCTGCCCGCGAGTTCGGCGCATTGACCGGCCAGGAGCCGTCCGCTCAGTTTCAAGGAAGCTCCGGCATGAATGCGTTCGTAGGTTGCAAAGGCTGTCTCGGCCTCATCACATCGCCCGAGATGAAAAAGGGCTTCACCCCGGTACCACGTCAGATAGTGGACACGCGCGGATGGATCCTTGGCAGCGTTCAGGATGAAAAGCGCCTGCGCAGGTTGGCGATTCCGGATCAAGACGTCGGCATAGGAGAGCGCGATGAGTGGGCTTTCGGGATAGGTATGCCATAGCTGCTCGTACACCTCGGTCGCGTGGACCGGAGAAGGGAATCCGAATTTATCGATAGTGGCCAACAGAACAGATGCCTCCAACCCATTCCACAGCGACGTTTCCCGTGCTTCCAGTAACTCGGACACCCCTTCCTCGAGCGTACCTGTAATCCCGAACCATCCGAGCACGCGACGAAATCGATCTGGCAGCGCCCCGATGCCCATGTGCAGCAATCCGAGTCCTTTGAGCGGTTCGGTAAAGTCGGGATCCAACATACGAGCCCGTTCAAGATGCTCCAAGGCGCGTCGCGCTGCCAATGCTGCTCTCACCGTATGGCCTTGCTTGGACCGGGCCCAGGTTCGCTGCAAGGATATCTCACCCATCAGCCAGTGACGCCATGCCGTGCCCGGTACCTGATCAAGCTGCTCATACAAGGCGTCATTGCGGTCCAGAAAGGCCTCGTAATCGGACGATTCATCGGCAACGAGCAGGTCCAGGAGATGGGCCAGCTCACGCGTCCATCCAACGAGAGCCCGCTCATCGGTAGTGGTCCCGACGGCCGTCAAGGTCTTTGAGACACCATCCAGATCCATGGCCAGGATCTGCTCCCGGGCGCGCTCAACCCGTTCTCTCACATCGGCTCCGATAAGCCCCTTTGCCAACACAACCGAACCCGAGGACGCGGCCTCGGTACCTGAGGCTGCCTGCGCACGAACGGCGTCGGCACCGGCTGTACAGAGCAGTAACAGCAAAAGGATGGAAACAGGACGAGTCATCAGGACCGGTAATCCAGTGGGCTCCTATCGTGGCTGCCAGGTTTTGGGTGGAAAGAGCATACCGACGACAGGGACGAGAGCAATGAACAGAACGTAAAGAGGCAGGAAAAGGGGAATCCACGCCAGCGAAAATGGACGTCGAAATGCCCGTACGACCGGTGCCAGTCCCACGGTAAACACGCATGAGA
>JAAZVD010000179.1 GCA_018623785.1 Bacteroidota bacterium
GCCGAACCCGAAAAGAGACCATGCCTCCGAATCCACGCTGTTGCCGAGCGGCTACCTCGTGGCCTTTGTGGGATGCCAGGCCAGGATAGTAGACCTCCTCTACATCCTGATGCGATTGCAGGAATTCGGCTACGATACGGGCATTTTCCTGATGCTGCCGGAGTCGAACAGGCAGCGTCTTGAGGCCGCGAATGATCAGCCAGCTGTCGAACGGGACGGCCGTTGCTCCCTGTGCGTTAGCCGCAAAATGGACTGCTTCCCGCCCCGCTTCCGTTGCAGCAATGACGGCTCCGCCAACTACATCGGAGTGTCCGTTCAAGTACTTGGTGGTCGAATGCACAACGAAGTCCGCACCGAAGTCGATGGGGCGCTGCAATAGCGGCGTCAAGAACGTGTTGTCGACAATGAAGTCAATGCCAGCCTGCTCGGCAATACGGCCCAGATGACTGAGATCCGTGATGCGCAGCAGGGGGTTCGATGGCGTTTCGACCCAAACGGCTTTTGTATTTTCCTGCAGATGCAGCGTCAGCTCCAGTGGGTCGGAAAGATCGACGAAAGAGACGTCGATCTTCCCCTGTTCCTGCCACCACGTCAGAAGACGATCCGTCCCGCCGTAGCAGTCATGTGAACAGACGACATGGCTCCCGGCCGGATACAGGGACAGGACCGTAGATACAGCAGCCATACCGCTTGCCACGCAAACAGCCCCGGCGCCTCCTTCCAACTCAGCCAGCGTCTGCTCGAGCGCCGATCGCGTTGGGTTGCCGCTGCGGCTGTAGTCGTACTCAGGCTTGGTACCATCGGCATTGAATCGGAAAATAGCGGATTGGTAGATGGGCAGAGAGATGCTGTTGAAGGAAGCGTCCGTGGTCTGTCCGGCCAGTGTAAGTCGGGTGTGCGGGTGCATGGTGGGTTCTTGCGAAGCAGTAGTATCGTTGGCAAAAGGCTCAACTCCCACGAGTGCTTCAAAGGCTCGTCCCAAAGACAGCCGTAGACGCAGCGTCCGAACCCGTCAGGCACCATGTACGTCGGAGGACTCGGAACCCGCACCCCTCGAACAGGACACGCGCACCGGATGTGTCCTCCATCTCCCCTGATACGAAAAAACCCTCGCCGGGTCAGACATATCCGGGAGGGTTTGCACGGAGCCTACTCCGTTAACCTTCCCATCTATCTCTCGTATCGAGCAGGAATTAGCACCTTTGGTCCCTATCGGGCTCCCGGTTGCTACGACGTCTTCGGGCCTGTCCCTCGGTCGTTCTCGATGGAAGTGGGGCGAGTATACGGCAGGAAAACAGCAGAAAGCAACCCCACACACCGTCGCAATTCAAATCTGAGGCGCTGGCGGAGGTGAAGAAGGCCCGCACCGGTGACCGCTGATGACAACGAAAAAGTTGCGTTCACAGCCCTCCCGTGTCGATCTCTTACGCATACAGTACGTGCATGCTTGGGGCCGTCCCGAAGATCCGGAACTGGAGGCATAGGCGGGTGACGTGAGGGTACACGGGGGGTCACCCGCCTGTTGCTTCCTCTCCGAGGCTGACTCAAGCCCGGCTGCGCTCCTCGTAGGGTAGCGTGGATCCGTCTTCAACCCATCGACGCAACAAGCGCAAGTATTGGGCCCAGCAGAAGGATGAGTGGCGAAAGTGCGCATTGTCGGCTGCCCAGCCATCATGGAGGAAAGAGACCCACGTTTCCTGCCCTTCTGTGGTCAGCTCCATGCGCAGCCGTGTTCCGGTCCAGTCTGGCTCGGCATCCGTGAAGCGCCACTCGATCATGCGCTGCGGGTCCACAGCGGTCACATCAGCTGTCCACTCGAATCCACCCGTAAAGCCGAACACAAAGGTGGATCCGACCACGGGATGTCCTTCGCAATACTTGGTCCACCACGCATTCAATCCCTCAGGGTGCGAGATGGCCTTGAAGATCTCCGTCGGAGTCGAACGGATGGCAAGGCGGTGCTTTATGGCGTACATGTCGGGACGTCGTGCTCCGGAAATCAACACATGGCGGCGCATAGCAAAGCCGAACGAGCCGGCGCTATCTGCGCAACAAGATAGCACGTTGAGCACTGTCCGCGCCGGCTGATACGCGCACCCAGAAAAGGCCCGATACCTGAATACTGGGATTCAGCCGGATCTCGGACATGCCCGCCGGCAAGATCGTCTCTGTGCGCATTACCTCCCTTCCGAGGACATCAAAAAGCTGGGATGTTACCGGAGCGGTCTCCGGCAGGGATATGCTGATCGAGAAAGAACCAACCGAAGGATTGGGCCAGGGCGCGCCCAGCGTCAGCATCGATGGACGAGCAGGGTATTCCTGAGTGGAAACTGCCGCCGCTTGGCGCCGAAACAGACCTCCATCCACGGTTCCTGCCCACATGTATCCGAGATCGTCGTGTGCTACTGTGGTCACCCGCATGAACCCTTCCAGCCCGGAAACAACAGGTGCCCAGGTCAAATCCCCGGGATCGAGTCTGAAGACGCCATCACCATACGTGGCCAGGTAGGGCGTTCCTTGCGCATCCACATCAATATCGCGGATATCCTCCCTCCCGCCGAGTCCGCTGCCCAGTCCAGACCACGTTAGTCCATGGTCCAACGACTGCAATACGCCCGCAAACCTGGTACCGGCAAGAATTCGGCCCTCTGTGCCGCCGAAGGCCTGCACATCAAACCAGGCCGGATTTCCGGCACTCATCAGCTGCCAGTCGGACGCCCCGGGACCCAGCCTCCAGGAGTCCCATGCAGCACCGGCCAAAATCGATCAGTCCTCACTCCTATGAACAGCAACGATATCCCGCGCATTGCCATCATCATCGACGATAGGGGCATCCCTCCAGGTGCCGTTGGCGTATATCCACACGCCAGCGTAGAACCCGGCCACCAGCGTGCCATCGGCACCCAGATCCAGATCCCGAACGTAGGGCGAACCGGGCGGACCCAAGAGAGACCAGCCCGTGGCAGCATCATGACGCCAAACACCGGCGTTCGTTGCCGCCAGGAAATGGCCTTCACCGTCCATGACGATGTCCGTTGTGCGGCGAACAAGAGGTTGATCCGGATGAATTCGCTCCCAGGATAAACCTAGATCGCGGGTAATGAACAGGCCGCCGGTTGTGGTAACCACCACGCTGCCATCGGGCTGTGATCGAATCCTGGTTACATCGCTTTGCAATCCTGTATTCGAGAGTTGCCACGTGACGAGATTATCATTGCTGCGCACAACTCCCTGACCAAGCGTACCAACAAGCAGAGCACTTCCAACAGAGAGCAACGCCTGCACATTAGAGGCACTTACCCGGTGTACCTGCCAGGTATCTCCTTCGTCCGTGCTGCGAAACAGGTTCTGGAAACCGCCCACGGACAGGTTACCCCCTTCCCCCGCTCTGACAAGGGCGGCCGTCAATGGATCGGTATCTGGCTGGACACACGTCCAGAAATTGCCGTTACCCCGGCTACGGTAGAGTGAGCATCCGCCAAAGACCGGTTTGACACCGGCAAAGACATGACCAGAATCGTTGGTATCAATCGAGCGGACATCGTATTCCTGGAGACCATTCGAGGTGAATTCCCACGTCTGGCCTGTATCGGCGGAGCGAAACACGCCGATATTCGTGCCTGCAAAAATATGGGTCTGGTTGGCAGCCAAGGAGTAGACGGCTGCATTGAAGCCTTGCAGGGACCGGAGCGACCAGGTAACACCCCCGTCGATCGAACCGTACAGGTCCCCATTGACGCCGGCAAGGAATACACCGGGTTCGGGCTCAAGCAGGCTCAGTGCAAAGGTGGATTCCAGACCGGCGGGGATCCAGGTCATGGTCTGCCGGGATAGCGAAAAGAGGCCCTGACCATAAGTAGCAACACGCACTGTGCCGCTCGCATCGACATGGATATCCCGAACGTCAAGACCCGTCAGGCCATTGCTGAATCGCTCCCACGTCAATCCCCCATCATGACTACGATGAACGCCATTCGAAGCCGCCGCCAGCAGGGTTCCGTCAGCCAATGCCTCAAGATCCCAGACAATGGTGCCTCCATCCGGCCCATTGACGGCGGACCACACGTCCGTCTGAGCCTGAGCCGGCAGAACATATCCGAGCACCACCACGATCGGCAGCACCATGACAGACACCAGCAAGGATCTCCGGGACCCTGGGCACCCAACAGGCCTGGCCATGGGAAGAAGACGATCGAACATCCTAAGCTGCTGTGATGCCCGGGGGAATGCCGGGAAGAAAGAGGGAGAAACACACGAGAGATGCGTCCCACGTGAAGAGGCCCGCGCCGTTCGGTAAGCAGCGCAGTGCGGGCCGGACCTAGGTCTGCGTCGCATCGCGCGCCCGGAAAATAAGCGTCTTCTGCTCTTCAGAGAGCTTCTTCGGAAGGAAAACGTCGAGATGCACAATCAGGTCCC
>JAAZVD010000180.1 GCA_018623785.1 Bacteroidota bacterium
CGCACCACCAGGCCACGCTATCTCGATGGACTCATAGAAGGAGAGTGATCCGAGGCCAAAAAGGGCAGGCTGAATACTCTGGCCCAGGAAGTCGACACCATTGTACCAGCGATACTGCCGTCCTTTCGACGTGAAGAGAGTGATTACGGCTCCGACCCCATCCTTGTTGGCCTGCGTTCCTTCTAGGTTCACCTTCAGCCAGTTGCCATGTGCGCTCTGGTTAACCAACAGATACAGTGGCTCGTCCCAATTCGTTATCAAGAGGTCAGGGTCGCCGTCATCATCCATATCGAATACAAGGAGTCCGTGCGATTCAGCGCGTCCATCAGCTTCGCTGCTGCTGGAAATATCCATCCAACGCAAGGCGCCTTCTTCCATCAGCATGTTCCGGAAATAACGATTGGGCGTGTTGCGCTCCAGCAAGGCGCCATTAACAACAAAGAGATCCAGATCGCCATCCAGATCGCCATCAAAAAATTCGGTTCCCCAGGCCCAGTCTGTATTGGAGACACCATAGGCAGCCGCTCTATCTTCAAGCGGTCCCTGGTTGGCACCCAGGAAAAATGTGTTCAACAGCGCATCTTCGCGCACGGCGTTGTTCGTAATGTAGAGGTCGGGATAGGCATCCCCTGAAACGTCGCCGAGGGCCAGGCCCATGCTCTCCCCTTCGTCGGCAAGCCCCCACTCGAGGGAGGCATCAGTAAAGAGGCCGCCTCCCTCGTTGATGTAGAGTGTATTCGGACCGAAGTCATTGGCCAGATATAGATCCGGCAGACCATCCCGGTTGATATCCCAGGAAAGGCTCATCCACGTTCGGGCTTCATCATCCATACCGGTTTGGGCGCCGATATCCTCAAAGGTCCCATCGCCGCGATTGCGGTAGAACCGATTGGGGCCGTTCCATGCACTGAGGTACAGGTCAAGCCATCCGTCCAGGTCGTAGTCCCACCACGTAGCTCCGGCCGTTTCGAATTCATCAGGCTCCCCTGCATTCAATCCGGCTTCTTCAGCGACATTCGTGAACGTGCCGTCTCCGTTGTTGCGAAAAAGCACCTCTGGTCCGACATGGGTCAGAAGAAGATCAGGGTCTCCGTCCCGATCATAGTCCGCCCAAGAGACACTGAATTTATTACCGAACACTTTGACGGGCAGGTCAGGCAGGAAATCCACCCGAACGCCTGCCGCAGCGGTTACGTCGGTAAAAGTGCCGTCGCCGTCATTACGATATAGCCGGTTCCAGGAACGTGGATTGAAGGGGTCGTACTTGAGTCGCGAGGCAATGTATACATCCAGATCGCCGTCTCCATCGTAGTCAGCAGTACCAACACCGTGTCCCTGCCACATGGCATCGAGGCCTGCCTCATAGGTCTGGTTTGCAAACACCTGGGCATGCAAGAAGGTCGGACTGCTGCTGAGGAAGATCACACAAAAGCAGACCAGCAAACCATAACTGCCATTTATTCGCTTCATGGGCAGCATCCAGGATGTCAATCTTTCCGCGCCAGCAACCGCTTGGCAAGATTACTGGCAATTAGGGTTGCATGATGACGGCCGTTCTCAATGAACCAGCGGCTGGTGCGACGTCCACCGCAAACGGTACCGGCAATGAACAATCCTTTTTTGTTTGTTTCGTACGTGGCCGGATCGAAAACTGGCGTCTCGGCTTCATCACTCTCCACATCGATGCCAAAGGTCTCGAACAGCGTGTAATCAGGATGATAACCAGTCATGGCCAGCACAACATCGTTTGGAATATCGATG
Organism: Bacteroidota bacterium; assembly: GCA_018623785.1. Classification (GTDB taxonomy): domain Bacteria; phylum Bacteroidota; class Rhodothermia; order Rhodothermales; family UBA10348; genus JAAZVD01. The sequence continues at coordinate 1,762 of JAAZVD010000180.1, forward strand.
TCTCCATCCGGCGTATGAATGCCGAGGGTGTCCTCTCGAATGGCTGTGACCTGCGCATTGAAATGGGCCGTAATGGAGCCCTCTGCAATACGGTTGACGAGGTCAGGCTGAATCCAATATTTGACTTTCGGGGAAATGTCCGGGCCACGATAGACGAGCGTTACCCGGGCACCCCGGCGATGGCACTGCAAGGCAGCAATGGCGGCTGAGTTCTTGCCTCCGATGATACAGACGTCCCTACCGGTATAGGCAAAGGCTTCCCTGAAGTAGTGACTTACTTTCGGGAGATCCTCGCCCGGCACACCCAATCGGTTGGGCTGATCAAAAAAACCTGTTGCCACGACAACGGCGGCACAGGAAATCGTGCGCTTCGACGTTTCAACGTGGTAGGCACCTTCATCACCCTTCAGGTCGACCACGCGTTCATAAAGCAGAAGCGTCAGCTCTTCCCGCTCCGCAACCCGGCGATAATAATCGATGGCTTCCTCGCGAATGGGCTTGTATCGCGAACTGACGAGTGGATGACCCCCAATCTCGATGAGGTCTGGAGTCGAGAAAAACTCCATGTTGGTGGGGTAGCCCGTCAGCGAATTGACCAGAGCGCCTTTGTCTATGGTAACGCAGGTAAGACCTTTGCGTTGGATTTCGATGGCGCAGGCCAAACCAACGGGTCCAGCTCCAATAATGACGACATCGGTGCGCATTCGCTTTCAGGGTGGGAGGTAGAGTCGAGCAGGCTGAAGAGCGGTTATGGACCAGGCCGTTCTCGGTTCCCTGCCTGCCGATTCAGTGCTGCTGACGCTCATCCGGCGCGGCTGACGCTAATCCAGACTCTTAGGAGGATTGAGGCAGTCCCTGCTCCCGCCGTCGCTGAAAAAAGGACCTGAGCAAGTCGGCACATCGCTGCTCTTCAACACCAGAAACAAGGTCCACGTAATGGTTCAAACGCGGATCCTGAGGGATATTGTACAACGTAGAGGCCGCTCCCGCTTTGTCATCGAATGCCCCATAGACCACCTGCTTGAGTCGAGCCAGGGTAACCGCACCGGCACACATCGGACAGGGCTCCAAGGTTACGTAGAGCGTAGCCTCGGTCAGGTGCTTGGTTTGAAGGCGGTCGCAGGCGGCCGTAATGGCAATGATCTCTGCATGCGCGGTCGGGTCAGACAGCCGCTCTACCTGATTATAGCCTTTGCCAACGATGACACCGTCGTGTACCACGACTGCTCCTACAGGCACTTCGTTGGCTTCAAACGCCTTTTCAGCCTCGCGGATGGCAGCCTTCATCCAGCGCCGATGGTCCGTCATGAGTTGATCGAGTGCCGTCATGGATCCAGCCGCCTGGAGATGGGCATGGTCATACAACGTGGTCCGCCACGCCCACGAGACAATTCGTAGCCATCGAGCTTAATGGCCATTTTTTCGCCTGGTTCGAAGGTGCTGGACGCATAAAAGGAGAGGAAACCCTCTGCTGTCACGACGCGGTACCCCTTCTGCGCCATTTCCGCGAAGGTCTTTTCGTTTCGATCGTATCCCAGAACCACACCGGGTGCCACCGCAAAAAGGTTGGCCCCGTCTGTCCACTGCTCGCGGCGTTGCCCCAAGGGATCTGCACCACCGCAGGGTATGAAGCTTATGGTGTGCCCCAGATGATATTCGAGCGCCTCATGCAACGTACCCCATATCCGGGTGGCCAACCGATCTGCCCCGCCGTTACGGGAAAACGTGACCACATTATTAAGGCCCTGCATATCTATGAGTGGGGGGAAGACCACACATTCATCAGGAGCGGCAAAGGTGAAGACGGTGTCCAGATGCATGCAGGAGCGCTCGTGCGGCATACTGACCATGATCACATTTTGGATATCCGTTTTCTCGAATAGAGCCCTTGCTACCGAAATCAGACCACCAAACGAGGTGCGCTCTGAATTGCCGATAATGACCGTGTCGTCCGAGGCTACCAAGAGATCACCGCCCTCGAACGTGACGCCGCGCGGGAGTTTGATGATATGATCACTCCAGGCCGAAAAAGCGGGGTGATGATGCACGACCACATCGATAATGATGCTTTCGCGGGCACGCGCGGACGTAGCGGCATGGCTCAGAACGATGTGATCGCCCACAACGGCAGCCAGGTCTCGCATGAACATCAGGTTCGGGATGGGTTGTGCCTCGATGTTAAGTGGGGAGGCACCGGTCAGTGCAAAGTGACAGAGTTCATCGGGCGTCAACCGCTTGAGGTCGGTTTCGAATGCTCTGAGGTTTGCCCCGTGGGAAGCCTCACACAACTGATCCACAAAGCTGGATCGGGCCTCATCTGTGTCGAAGGCCTCTCGAAGAAGTGTACTGATCTGCAATACACCATCTTCGGCGCCAATCACCTTCTTGAAAACCGCGCACATCAGCTCATGCTCTTTGCGCGCATGACTGAGGAAGAGGATGTCCTCAAAAAGCAATGCTTCCCTGTCCAGGGGAGACACCATGTCCATCTCGGCACCGGGTGTGTGGACGATGACCCGACGCAGATGATCGGTTTCAGAGCGGACACCGAAGGAAACGGGACGCATGAATGTACGAGAGGGGTATGGGGAGTCCTGAGAGAACTTGCC
>JAAZVD010000181.1 GCA_018623785.1 Bacteroidota bacterium
GCGCTCGAGCGCAGCCCGCCCAGCAAGGAGTACTTGCTGTTGGAACTCCAACCACCCAAGGTCACCCCATATACCGAGATGGAGGTCAAGCCCAGCAAAACCAACACGCTCACGTCCATGTCCGCAATAACCACGTTATGCGCAAACGGGATCAGTGCCCCCGCCGTCATAGCAATAACCACCATCATCATCGGGGCCAGGGAATGCACAAACGGATTGGCCATTGCCGGGACGATATTTTCTTTCATCACCAGCTTAAGCACATCGGCAAACGGCTGCAAAAAACCGAATGGCCCCACCCGGTTCGGTCCGGGTCGGTTCTGCATGTAGCCCGACACCTTACGCTCGGCATACACGAGCACGGAAGCAGAGACCAGCAGGAAGTTGACAATAACGAACGCAATGAGCGCCGTCCAGTACCAGGCAAGATTCATAGTCGGTTTCAGGCAGTGACGCCCGTCGATTCAAGACGGACACCGAGTTCTCCCATGGCGGAATAAGTGGCTCCACTGAAGGCAGGGTTCGAAGATGAAACCTCCTCCATGATTTGCTTGGGGCCTTTGTAGTTCATCTCGAGACCAATTTCTGCGGCAACTGCCGGTAACGCTACCCATCCCGGTTGGCAATTGACCAGGTTGCTCTCGTTGTACCATTTGTCAAACGGCGTGCCGTGGCGGTCGGCCCGACATTTACCGATTTCCATGGACAGGGTACGGTTGACGCCGGCAATGGCCTTGGCCGGACGCAGTCGCTGCGCATGCCCGTCCACGTTGACGAATGTACCCACCGTTTCTACCGCCGTTGCGGCAGGTATGGCTACATCGGCCGCCTCCAGCGTCTGGTTGGTCGTATTGTAATGGTGCAGCACGACCTTGATACCGGACATGTCGCTGGCTGAGCATACACCAGAAGCTACCGGATCGTCTTCCATCACATACAAGACATCCACCTCACCTGCTTCCAGACGCGCCTTGATGGCTTCCGGAGATGTGGCGTGGATACCCAGTCGTTCACAGCCTTGGGCGTTCGGCGCGCGATCGTCCGTCTGCAGCCATCCGTCTCCATGTCCTTTTTCGACATGGGGAAGATATACCGGGGCCGGCGCGCCCAGCGCGTCAGCCATCTTCGCTAGCAGATAATTGTCTTCGACCGTTGCCCAAGCAGAGCCGAGGAAAAGGATACGGCTGCCCTCGACGCCCTTCAGGCAATCCGCAGCGGCTTTCCATGCCATCTCCCACGAAACGGGAGCACCTTCCACGGTAGGTCCCTCAGGACGATTCTCGTTGAACGTACTGTATGCCAGGCGCTCTTCGTCGGCCAACCAGAATTCGTTGACGTCCATGTTGGTCCGTGGCGTGACCTTCATGATCTGATTGTCCTTGACCCAGTAGTAGCAGTTGGAGCCCTTGGCGCCGACCGTCGAGATCGAGGCCGTCTTGCTCATCTCCCAAATGCGAGCCTTGAAGCGATGCTCTTTGCTCGTCAGGGCGCCCACCGGGCAAATATCGATGACATTCATCGAGTAAGGCTCGTCGAAGTCGACTCCCGGCGGCGTCATTGGATAGTTCTTTACACCGCGCTCGATGATCGTCAGCTGATCGCTATTGCTCACTTCGCGGGTAAAACGCACACAGCGTGTACAGTTGATGCAGCGCTCGCCGTCGAGTACCACACGCGGACCAAGATCGATGTGTTTGGGCTTGTGGACCTTCTCGAATTCAAAGCGCGAACCTTCTGGACCATGCTTGTAGGCTTGGTTCTGCAACGGGCAGTGACCTGCCTGATCGCAGATTGGGCAGTCCAGGGGATGGTTGATGAGCAGGAACTCGAGCGTGTCTTTTTGCGCCCGTTTGACCAACTCACTGCTGCGATGGGTTTTGACCACCATCCCATCGGACATCTGCATCGAGCAGCTCGTCTGCAACTTCGGCATGAACTGGATGACAGGGTTGCCCTCATCATCCGTATTGACCTCGCCCGTTGCCCGGTCACGCTGCGGCATACCGACCTCTACGAGGCACTGACGACAGTTTGCCGGAGCCGACATAGCCGGGTGATAGCAGAAATGGGGTAGATCGACGCCGTTGTCCAGACAGAACTGGAGAAGGCCTTGCTGCCCCTCGAATTCAAAGGTCTGGTTGTCAATGGTGATAGTCGGCATATCGTTCAGTCTCGGTCGTTGAATCGAACGCAGTGTCTTGTTCAGGCCGTAGCCAAGTCTACGCCGGATGCAACCAGCGACGGCTTGCACTTGGCTTCAAATTCATCGCGGAAGCGATCGATGGTATAACGCACAGGCCATGCGGCTGCATCAGCAAGGGCACAAACGGTGCGGCCTTCCATCTGCGAACAGAGGTCCATCAGAAGGTCCAGATCGCGCAGATTTCCTTCGCCCTCATCGATACGTGTGAGGATGTTTTCCAGCCAGCCGGTGCCTTCGCGGCAGGGCGTACACTGACCACAGCTTTCGTGATGATAGAAATGGGTAATGCGGCGCAGGAAGGACACCATGTCGGTATCCTCGTCCATGATCAGCATGCCGCTGGTCCCCATCATGGAACCGGCTTCACGCAGCGAGTCGGCATCCATCGTAACACCATCAATCATATCGGCGCGCAGGACGGGTGTGGAGGACCCACCGGGCACGATGGCTTTGAGCTTTTTGCCGCCGCGCATGCCGCCGGCCACCTCGTTGACGAGGTCGGTAATCAACATACCGGTCGGGTATTCGTAGACGCCGGGGCGGTTGACATGCCCGGAAATGCCATAAAGCACTGGTCCGGGATGCGCTTCAGCGCCAATGCCTGCATACCAATCGCCGCCGTTGCGGATGATCAATGGGGCACAGGCCGGCGTTTCGACGTTGTTGATGGTCGTGGGGTAGCCCCAGACGCCTTTCTGTGCCGGGAAGGGAGGCTTGATACGCGGATAAGCGCGTTTGCCTTCCAGGGAGTTCATGAGCGAAGACTCTTCGCCGCAGATGTAGGCGCCAGCTCCTTTGTGGATCACGATATCGCAGGAGAAGTCGGAGCCCATGATGTTCTTGCCGACATAGCCTTTCTCGTAGGCTTTTTCAAGTTCGGCCTCCATGTGGGTGATCCAGTCCGCGAATTCCCCACGGATGTAAAGGAAGCCCGTCTTGATGGACATGGCATAGGATGCAATCAGCATCCCTTCAAATACAGAGTGCGGATTGTACTCCAGCAACTGACGGTCCTTGAATGTACCTGGTTCGGACTCGTCCCCGTTGCAGCACAAGTAGCGTGGTACATCGGGATCTACGGGTGGCATGAAGCTCCATTTCAGACCGGTTGGAAAGCCGGCACCGCCGCGTCCTTTCAGGCCACTTTTCTTGACTTCGTCCGTGACGGAGGTCGGATTCCACTTATCCGTGGTCAGGATCTCGCGCAGGGCACTGTACCCGTCATTGGCCTCGTAGACGTCCAATTTGTGGAGGTCTTTCACCGGGGGCAGAAGCACCCGCTTGTAATTGCGCCAATCGCCTGCTTTGCTCATTGCGTTCGGTTGCTTTGGATAGGTTCTCGCGTACGGCGGGTCCTGTTATCGGGTCGTTTCGCTGACGGGGCCGGCTTGATAGGTTTCGGTGCTCTCGACATCCGTGCGGCGGTTACCGCCCATCTCGTCTTCGTCCTGGGGAAGGGTGACCGACGTGAAAGCCGGCATCTTGTCCTCACGAAGCGCATCAACGAGCGCATCGATCTTCTCTTTCGTCAGATTGTGGACGTAGGCACCATTCGTAATCTGCAGCATCGGGGCCGATCCACAGGCGCCCAGGCACTCAGCCTCCTGGACCGTGAAGACCCCATCGTCCGTCGTTTCGCCCTTATGTACCCCCAGTTTCTCTTCCAGATAGTGCAGCATGTCAAAACCACCGCACAACTGGCAGGAAAAACAGGTGCAGACGTCAAGCACATAGGTGCCCTTCTTCTCTTTGAAGTACTGCGTGTAGAAGGTGGCTACGCCATAGGCATTGGTGTAGGGAATGCCCAACTCATCAGCCACCAGCTGGATGACTTCCGGCGGGAGAAAGCCGAATTTCTCCTGCGCCAGCCACAGTGCACGCATGACAGCGCCGTCCGCTGATGGGTACTGGGAGATCCAGGTCTGGATCTGCGTCTTCTCCGCTTCCGAAAAATGCAGTTGATCGGCGGGTATGACCGGTTCAGGCTTACGATCCGGAAGACCAACGACAGGGTTCTTGATGAAATCAGCCATGTAGCGTAGTGCTGCGTCGCGTTGAATGTCTATTTATCGGCTTCTCCAAGAACAGGGTCCACGGTTCCGATAAGGATGACCATGTCTCCCATGTGGGCTCCCTCGAGCA
>JAAZVD010000182.1 GCA_018623785.1 Bacteroidota bacterium
GGATGAGTGCGATAGGGGAGATGGGGAGGCTCGTGAAAGCGGTCCCCTTGGTAAAGTTCGGTGCGTCGTGCCGGGTCGGCGTCAATCCGTCGAGAATTCGCCGGCGTGTATCAGAGCGTGTGGGACACGGAAAGATACACGTTGCGACCTTCGTTGGGCAGCACAATAAAGCAGCCGTGATCGTACCGACTTTTCTAGGCCTAGAAAACTTGTAATTACTTGTTATAATAACAGGCCAACAAAAAGATTTTGCAGCCGAGCGCATGGAAACGACTGTAACCCCGAAAGAAGCCCTGCGCCGTCTGAAGGCTGGGAATCAGCGATTCCTGCAGGGCGGGCATTCCCTGACGGCCCTTGATCTGGAAAAAATGCGGGGCGAACTCGTATCTGGTCAGCACCCTTTTGCCGTTGTCATTGCGTGCAGTGACAGCCGTGTGCCCCCGTCGCTCATTTTTGATCAAGACCTTGGAGACCTGTTTGTCATCCGGGTGGCTGGCAATGTTGTAGGGCCTTCCCAGGTGGCCAGTGTCGAGTATGCTGTGGATGTTCTCAAGTCGTCGTTGGTGGTTGTCGTAGGGCATACGGGGTGTGGAGCCATCGGCGCAGCCGTCAAGGCCATGCTGAACCCTGATCTGCATTACTCGCCCAGCATGGACATGTTGATGGGGCGAATCGGCGAGGCCATCGAGGATGATCCGGCGTTCAGCGATGCTCCCTCCATCGATGCAAAGTGTACTATCGCAGGACGGGCCAACGTGCAGCACGCCCTTGGAAATCTGGTATCACTCTCGGACATCATTGGAACGGCTGTATCGGAAGGGCGCCTCGAACTCATTGGCGCGGAATATGACATGGCCTCCGGCATTGTTCACTGGATGCGTTGATCTCCTGTTTTCACAATACCACAAGCGGCAAGGTAGCGTCGTACCCACGCTGCGAAACACGGATCAGGTAGATACCCGGTGGGAGAGAGGACACGTCCATCGAACGTCTCGTACGACCGCTCACGCGATTGAAGCGTAGTCGGCTGTATTCTCGGGACAATACATCGTGAACGGTGATAGTGACCGGCGCATCCCACTTCAGGCTCATTTCCAGAGTAACCATATCGTGCGCTGGATTCGGATACGGCTGTCGGACCCAGAATGGATACTGGGGTCGAGTTGGTGGATTGCCATCCACAAAGCGCGGAGGCCGCGGGCCACGAGGGGCCACCAGGGCGGGTGCGGCATGTTGAATCGTTTCCACGGATGATCGCAGCGCTGTGATTGAGTCCAGATGATCAACGCCCTGACCAAGCGCATATACGAAGGTGAATGTGGCAGTCATGCCAGCCGGCAAGTCGAAGGGTCCGTGGGATAGATACCCCTTCTTGTCCGCCAGCCACATCTCATTGCCCTGTCCATCAATGTTGACCTCCGACCAGAAGCTTCCCGATACCGGATCTCCCGGCATCCAGTAGGGTCCGGGCGGGTAGGCCGGATCGTAGCCAATATTTCCCTGATAGATGGGCGTTCCGTCTTTCCATCGCCCTGTCAGCTGGTTTCGAAAGTCTTCAGCTGCCTGCGGATCCCCCTGCGGTCCCCCACCGCCGTGATGAATCGAGGTATACGATAGCATGCTGCGGGCTCGGACTACGGGATCCGATACAAACGTCCTGCCTGGAACACTCGCTTCAATAAGCGCGATTCCAAGCGCAGGTGGGGCAAGACCGTACCCATCGTCATCGTCGTTATCGCCGTTGTAGAAATACAGCATGCTCAGTGTGGTATCCGTACCCACTCGATCATCCATGAAATGCCCGAGTTCGCCGTCGACGTAGACCCCCACCACCATTTCCTGAATTGGACGATCATTGCGATTCGTGATCCGGTACCGGAAAAACAGCGCATTTCCAATCGGCTGATCGCTGTCAAAGGCAAAGGCTGAAACGTCCACATCCACCATGAGCGGCCGGGATTTCGTGCGGCCATGCTCACCTCCTGCGTCATTCATGACCCACCAACTCATGCGGTCGCCCATGAACCAGGGCAGATCCCCCTGATCCGGATCATAGCCCGGTTTTCCGTCCCGATTCTCGAATGGAGCACCGAGGTAAACCGGCCATTCCCGCACGGGGTCTGCAGGAGGCCCCACTGCATTTTCTTCCGGCGCATCCGACATCCAGTCAGCCACCCAGAAGCGGTCAAATTCGGCGCAGTCCACCGGCGATGAGCCGTTTTTAGGAATCGGACCCGGCCAGAATTCGCGCGGGTTGTACGTTGTGCCGGCCGCACGGAGACTGCCATCTACATAGCCACTGAGCAGGAGGCTCGCTGAAAAGACGGGGCTGACTGCCCGCTCTTTGGGTAAATGAAACAGCTGTCCGCCTTGCCGCCAGAAGAGCACCCCATCGTTGAGCAGCTTGGCTTTGACATGCTTTGATTCGAAGATATGCTCGGCTGTGCCCGGTACGCATGAGCCTGTATTCGGCGGGCCATTCTGGGCATCAACCTGCTTCGCTGAAACCAGTAAGCCGAGGAGACATAATGCGATGCGATGGAGCATGAGTGGTTGTACCGCGTGTAGGAAGCCGAAGATATCAAAGCGATTGATCTTCAATCCGAGAGACAGGCTGGGCAGTCCAATCGGGCTACTGAGCCGCTCTGGCTGTGGGGACGAATGCCTGAATGATGTGCTCGCACGATAGCCACCATCATCCTGATGCCCTCGTTCAGGTACACTGTAGCAGCGATTCACATTGACGCCTTGCCCATTCGCCAATTTTGGGGTAGTGTAGGATCCCTTCGAAAGCCTCTCGAACCACTCAGACTACCCCGGACATGTCCCGTATTTTCTCTTTTCTGACCCTTTTTCTGGGCAGTGCCTCTTTGGTTATGGCCCAGTCATCCACAGACGGATCTCTCGGCGCTCGTCTGGGCTTCGGTGGCGCCCTCGAAATGGTGGACGGCCAGTTGTATGTCGGCTCGGCTCCCATCGGCTGGCCTTCGGGCTCTGATCCGGCCGGAACCGTGCATCAGTACGTCAAAAATGAGGCAGGGGATTGGGTCGAAACAGCCTCATGGGGTGCATCCGATGGAGAGCACGGCGACGAGTTTGGCCGCGCCATCTTCGTGGACGGGTCAACCATGTTGGTGGCCGCTCCGCGCGCCAGCAAGGTCTATGTGTTCGAACAGGGCGAAAATGGATGGCGCGAAACGGGCCAGATCGAATCTCCGGACCTCCCGGAAGGACACGAGTTCGGTGGGGCCTACGCTCGTGGCGGCTTCCGGACACAGACCATGGCCAAGGTCGGGGATACGTGGCTGGTTGCATCTTACAACGGCACTATCGACGAAGGCGCTGTCCACATCGTCCATCGAATGGGCGATATGTGGCATACGATGGGAACGGTAACCGACGCGCCTGCCTGGGCCATTGCAGGGGCAGGCAACAGTCTGTTCGTGGGTACCCCGGCTATCAACGACGGGCAGGGGGGCATCCACGTATTCGAGCAGACCGAGTCCGGTTGGTCGGAAGGCACGATGCTGTCGGTCGATGGCCTTTCTGAGAACGCCGGTCTCGGACAGACCGTAGCAGTGGCGGGAACACGGCTCTTTGTGGGGGCCCCGTCGCACGAGCGCTTTGGGGCTGTGTTCGTTTTTGAAAAGGGGGAGGACGGCAGCTGGCAGCATACAAATACCCTCTCGCAGCCCGATCCGGCAACCGAGGAAGATCGTATGCACAATGGCTTCGGCCGCGGTCTGGACCTTTATGGGCACCATCTACTCGTGGGTGCCAATCGGGCCGGTTTCATCTACAATGCCCATCACGCGGAAATACCAGCCGTCAAGCTTGAAGCCCCCGTGCAGCAAGCCGGCAACGGGTTTGGCGTGGGTGCCGTTATTGACGGCGATGTTGCTGCCATTGGGGCTCCGGATGCAGACTATGGCTCAGGCCTTGCACACATCTACCAGCGTGCAGGCGATGGGTCGTGGAGTCTGACCAATTCGGCCGCTGCCGAAGTAGTCCGTATGACCTCCATTATCGGCACCGAAAAGATTGAATGCGAGGACGGTATGGTGAACGGGCTTTTCCCGTGCGAAGGCGTCGATCTGCTTTCGATGGTTTCCACCGATGTCCTAGCCAACGATCGCGGCGCCAACCTGAATGACATCTGGGGTTGGACTGATCCGCAGTCCGGCCGCGAGATTGTGCTTGCTGGCCGCACGGACGGCACTTCGTTCATTGACATCTCGGACCCTGCCAATCCGTTCGTCATCGGGCAGATCATGCGCACCGACGGGTCCCCGGGTGCATGGTGGCGCGACGTCAAAACATA
>JAAZVD010000183.1 GCA_018623785.1 Bacteroidota bacterium
AACCGAACCCGAGGACGCGGCCTCGGTACCTGAGGCTGCCTGCGCACGAACGGCGTCGGCACCGGCTGTGCAGAGCAGTAACAGCAAAAGGATGGAAACAGGACGAGTCATCAGGACGGGTAATCCAGTGGGCGCCTATCGTGGCTGCCAGGCTTTGGGTGGAAAGAGCATACCGACGACAGGGACGAGAGCAATGAACAGAACGTAAAAAGGCAGGAAAAGGGGAATCCACGCCAGCGAAAATGGACGTCGAAATGCCCGTACGACCGGTGCCAGTCCCACGGTAAACACGCATGAGAGGAGGAGCCAGGTCGCTCCCAGAGCGGCCCATCCACTCACAGCCGCCAACACCACGGTGGATAGCAGGGTCCAGTAAAATTGTCCGGCGCGCGAGATACCAACCCGATCGAAGGTAGCACCCGTAGACGTTTGGCGACGCTTTTGGCGCAGCCATGCACCCAACCTCTCGCGCGCCGGACTCGGCACGCTGATTTCTTCGACGTCCAACCATCGAATAGTGGCCGTGGTCTTTGAACGTACCGCCTGAATGAACAGGGTGTCATCGCCTGAAATATGATGCGTGTGGCCCGAGAAACCGCCCACGTCTTCATGCAGCCTACGGGTGTAGCTCAGATTACCGCCTTTGGCCAGGTACGCCTGCCCATCGCCGATGGCTGCAGCCGCCAGGAATTGATTGAGCGATGCATCGAATTGCTGGAACCGGACCAGCCACGACGCGGATCCTTCGAGGGGGGAGTATCCCACAATGACGGCTGCCGACGGGCCCCGATGGGCTCGGGCATGAGCCGCCAGCCAATCCCTTCCAGGCCGGCAATCGGCATCCGTGAACACACAAACGGGATACCGGGCTGCCGCAACAGCTGCCCGGACAGCGGCTTTTTTTCCTGCGTGCTCCTGTCGAATGAGCCGAATCCTCTCATCGGTACGAGTGCGTCGCTCGACGAGTGCAGCCGTGTCATCCGTGGAGCCGTCATCCACGATGATTACCTCGAATCGGTCATAGGTCTGCTGCGCCAAGGCATCGAGCAACCGAGGCAAGACCTCTTCTTCGTTGTGCGCTGCTACGATAACACTGAGTGCCGGCCAGTCGCCTTCAAGCGCTTCCCAGAATGTCTTTTCGACGACGCTGCGGGTGGCACCATACCACCGTCGCGCACGCCGGAAGCCGCCTGTGAAGCGTATCCATACTATCAGGTGGATTGCCAGAAAAACGGGCACCCCCCAGAACGTCCAATCGATATTGATACCGTATATGGGCACGGCGTCAGCGGTGGATGGCTCGAGACTTCCACCGAAATCCGCCACGTACTCCCAACGCACTCACAGCAAGCACGTAGACAAGATGCAGCAGCTGGGCCGGAATCCATGCCAAGAGCAATACTGGACGGCCATAAAACACAACGCTTTGCCCCAGAAGGGCTATCTCGGATACCAATTTGACCACCCAAGCGGCTGCCACCCATGGCTGCCACGAAGGAAACGCAACGGCGAGCACCGTACCCACCAGCAAGAGCAAGAAAAAGAGCCAGATGCCGACATTCATGGTCACATGCCAAGCGCGCTCGTAGTGGCCGGCCTTTGAAACCCACCGTATCCGTTGCCCGACGAAATCAGCCGCGGTAGCCGGCGCTCCCGCCAAGACGGTTGCACTCGGGTCAGGGCAAAACGCCACCGACCAATCCGTGGCGTCAGCGATGCGATGCATCAGGAGCTCATCGTCGCCGGATGCCAGATGCGCTACACCCTGATACCCGTTCACAGCCTCGAATGCTGCTTTCCGGAAGGCTACCGAGGATCCACAGGCGGATGTCGGCCGCTTCATCCCGATGGCGCCGCGCGCAATACCCATCAGACCGGCCCATTCCAATCGGATCATGGCAGGCAAAAGACCTGGATGCTCCTCCAACCATACAGGGCCAACTACATAACCGCAGGTGTCCGTCATGCAGGATCCCATGGAACGCGCCCAACCGGGTGGGACAATGGTGTCGGCGTCGGTCAACAGCAGCCAATCCGTTCCGATATGACGTACAGCCTCGGTAATAGCCGCTTTTTTTCCTTCGCCGACACCCAGTGTCAGGAGCGTCACACGCGGGCCGAAGGCCTGGACTTTAGAGGCGGTATCGTCCTCGGAGTGGTCATCTACGACGACAATCGGACAGGATACGTCCTGCGCCAGAAGGGCTTCTAGACAGGCTTCGATCCTGTCTGACTCATTCCGGGCTGCCACTACAATGGTCATATCGGGGGCAGACGCGGTCCGGGCGATCCGCCCACCCAGGACGTGGCCGCATGCAAAGAACAGGATGGGCAGGCCGTAGAACAGGGAAAGCACCAGCAGGATCAGGCCCATCGTGAAAAGAATGATATTCAATGAAGGTCGAGCAGACGGGCAAGTTACGCCACGGTAAATGGAACCTGTACCGCCCTTGCCTGTTCGGCTCGGAAAGGGCAAGTTCCATACGGACAGCTCCCTCTGAACTCCGTCAGGGCCGGAAGGCAGCAGCGGTAGGAGGTCGTAGCGTCGCGATGTGGGTAGCTTGCCCTTTTTTTATGGGGTCGGAAATGACCGCAGCGAGAGCGTCGAGCGGCGCGTGCAACCGCCCGGTTTCACGTATCTTGGAAGTCGAAAAAATCGACTATTCCTTCTATTCAACCATGTTTGATGCTATTGTTGTCGGTGCCGGCCCGGGTGGAGCCACAACGTCCACGCTGATGGCGCGTCGAGGCCTGCGGGTGTTGATGGTGGACAAGGCCTCTTTCCCCCGAGATAAGATCTGTGGAGATGCCGTATCCGGCAAGAGCGTGGACGCCCTCAAGGAACTAGGGCTCATCGACCATTTTCAGCGTAATGAGTGCCTCGGATCCTGGGGCGTAACCTTCTCCGGGCCATCCGGAGACCATGTAGACATTCCCTTTACCAAGGCGCTCGATCGACCTATCGCGCCCGGCTTTGTGTGTGCACGGGAGGTTTTCGACGACATACTCGTAAAATTGGCGGTCTCCGAGGGCGTTCAATTGCGAGAAAACACCACTGTGAAGGGTCTCCTGCGGAACGAAGCCGGTGCCGTCAACGGGGTAACCGTCAAAACACCTGACGGATGTACCGAAGACCTGTATGCCCCTCTGGTCATCGGGGCCGATGGTGCCTACTCGGTCGTAGTGCGCGAACTTGGCCTCGACCAGTTGGACGAAAAGCACTACGTGGCGGGTATCCGGGCCTACTACAAAGGCGTTTCCGGATTCCACGAACGCAACCACATTGAATTGCATTTCGTGGATGAAGCCATCCCGGGGTACTTCTGGATTTTCCCCATGGCCGATGGGATGGCCAACGTGGGGGTGGGCATGCTCTCGCAGGTCATCAAGAAGAAGGACATCAAGCTGAAGTCCTTGCTGGGGCTGCTCGTCAACCACCCCCGGTTCAGAGACCGTTTCGATGGTGCCGAACAGATTGGTCCCATGAAGGGCTGGGGACTTCCCCTCGGGTCGAAGCCCCGTCCTATGGCCGGAGATGGATGGATGCTGATCGGGGATGCCGCCTCGTTGATCGATCCATTTACAGGCGAAGGGATCGGAAATGCGATGGTCAGCGGCATGCATGCTGCTGATTGGGCTCGGAAGGCCCACGACGCAGATAGGTTCGATGAAGCCTTCCTGTCGGAGTACGGCTCCGAGGTCCTGACCCTGCTCAAAGACGAATTGAGGCTGAGCCACGCCATGCAGCGCCTCGTCAACTGGAAATGGCTGCTCAATACCGTCATACGCAAAGCGGGCCGCTCAGAGGACATTGCCGATGCCATCAGCTGTATGTTCGACGACCTGGAGGAGCGGGAAAAACTGATTTCTCCATCGTTCTACATGAAAGTGCTGTTCGCCTGAGCCCTCCCCATTATATTCGTTCTTCCCTGAACGCATTCACCCCGACCTGATCCCCTCTTGATCATGCAACCCACCCTGTTTTTCCTTCTTGGCGCCCCTGCCGGTGGCGAACAAGCCAATCCGTTGGCCATGTTCCTCCCGCTGATCCTCATCTTCATCGTCTTCTACTTCTTCATCATCCGCCCGCAGAAGAAAAAAGAAGACCAGCGCAAAACCATGATTGAGGCCGTCAAGAAAAACGATCGGGTAATCACGATCGGCGGGTTGCACGGAACAGTTACGCAGGTAGACGAATCATCCGTGCTGGTCCAGGTTGACAACAACACCAAGCTTCGGATCGAAAAGAGCGCGCTGTCTTCGGTAGGCAACAAGGAAACCGCTGCATAAGGCCAGCCGCTGCAGGCCATGGATC
>JAAZVD010000184.1 GCA_018623785.1 Bacteroidota bacterium
CGAACACGGCAGCCAACAAAGCAAGACACCATACCGGTACCTTGTACAGGGGCGATGCTGTCATGTGGGCAGCGGGTCCGATCGGTCAGAAATAGATGCGGAAATCCATCGTTTGCGACCGATCTAGAAGGTCGAACGGGATGTAAGCATAATCAAACCCGAAGCGTACGCCCGAAAGCTGTAGATCAAGTCCCGCTCCATAGGCAATGTGCGAATCCACATTGTCAATAAAAGCGTCTTTGTAACCCGCACGCGCATTGAAGGTCAGCATGCGGGTCATGAACGTAAACTGAGCACCGAAGTCTGCATTCAGGTTGTTGTCGTTTGTCTGATTGGCATCAGCCAAAACAACCAGCTCCGTAGAGCCCGTTTTGACAACAGGCAAGGAAACCCCGAATTTGAATGACATGGGAAGATCCCAGGCATCCATTTTCAGTCGTGCCGGAATGCTTTCGGATGAACCATCGTGTTGCGGATCTAGGTCAACCTGGATCTCTGAGTTGATACCGCGCATGGTCATCTTGCCACCGAAGTTCATGATCGATGCTGCAACCTTCAGCCCATTGAGATAATCAGTCAACAGGACAAAGCCGACATCGATGGCCATAGTCCGCGCTCGCATGTCCCGAATGGACTGCCTTACCAGCTTGGTAGTACCTCCGAAATAAAAATTCGGCGTGAGCGGCATGGCATACGTCAGCCCTACGCTAAGGTCTGCGGCGCTGAAGGTTTCTCCGGTACCTTCGGGCCGAGCAATGGTACGCACTTTCATGGTACCGTAATCCACGGAGGCAATGCTTAGTCCAACGACACCCGAGCCCCCGGCGGGGATGGTCATGCCTGCCGTGTTGTAGGTAATCCCGGCAATCCACTCATTGTTCGAGAACATCAGCCCGCTACGCTGCCCTGATCGATGTCGGATGGCTGCACCGCCCGGGTTCCAGAAAAGCGCATCAGCACCCGTAGCCGTTGCCGTATACGCATGCCCCAAGGAAGCTCCAGGGGCACCCGCACCCAGCGTCAGAAACGTAGCTGCCGTCGTTCCGACACGGCTCTGATCCTTACTCTGCTCGTCCTGGGCATGAGCAGCAGTTACAAGGGCAAAAAGCGTGAGAAAAGAGAGTAAACGTTGCATGATCAGTCTCCCTATTTGACGACGGCAAACTTGCCGACGTGCTCGCCGATACCGGGAGCCTTCACGTGATAGATGTACACACCATAAGCGATGTCTTGACCGCCCCGTGTCTGGAGATCCCAAAAGACCGATCCATTATCCGACGCAGAGAAATGCTCGATCTCATCGACCAATTCACCACGCAGGTTGAAAATGGTAATCGTCGCCTCCTGTGGCAGGTTGATGAACTGCAGTCTACGCTCTCCCCGACCTGAAATCTGGCTTCTCTGCTCGAATCCTGACCCTCCGATGTACGGGTTGGGAACGACCCCAATGTCATCGAGCTCTTCCTTTGCCAACTGCGTGTCAACAAAGGGTTCACGCAGCGTGAACTGGAAGTAATCCCCCGTATGAAACTCCTTCTTCGGAGTAACCCTGAGTACGGTTCCAGCCTCTGGTGCGCTGGCCGTTGCTCCCTCAGGAATACTGAAGGATACACGGAAACGGAATTTTCGTTGGAATCCTACCCGCTCCACGATGATCAGATCGTCGGCCTCGTCGAATGCCTGATTGTTGTTCAGATCCTGAATGAGGAGGTCAACAACTTGGTTTGTAGAGGTATTCTTGACAAAGATGGGTATGGATCCCGTCAGGAATCCAATTCCAAATCGTGGAAGCCGATACGTCGAATCAGCCGGGTTAACCCAATGAACTTCGTAGTCCGCCGTGGACGGAATATGCAACGTCGTTGAGTCCGCGCGAATCACAGCGGTCCAGTTTGTGCTTACACCATCCAATCCGGACGGGTCTGTGCTGACCAGCTCCGAGGCTGTTCCCGGGCTACCCACCCATCCTGTCTGTTCTTCCACGAACTCCAACGCGCCCGAGGCTACCTGATAATTGTCCACTTCCACGATGAATCCGTCCACCATAGGCGGTTCGTCAACCAGGGCGTTGTCCCTAACACGGGTTTCGCCCGTACCCATGTCCAAAATATCAAATGATGTCGTAACCTGAATATCAGCGTTGGGGTTGTCATCCTCCTGGCTCTTGAACACCACGCGATAGGGGTTGTCGGGCTTGACGTCCGCGCCACTGATCAGTCGGACATTCATGCTACCTGCACCGACTCCGTCGGTCACGGAGGAAAGATCCTCGTTCACGCTTCCATCCACGAATCCAGAGGGCTTGCTCCGTGGAACGACGATGGCTGCATTCTGCGAAACGCCAAGCACATTGCCGGCCAGGTCAACGGATATATTGAAAATGTTTTCCTGCGGATCAATGACAGGGACGCCATTCTCCTGGATCCCCCTATCGTACGCTACTAGTGCGTAATAGTAGGTCATGCCGTTGTTCACGTCTTCATCCACGTAGAAAAACGACAGGCCAGTGTTGTCTCCCAGATCGTATACGGCTTCGTTCTCCAGGACACTGATCGGTCCGGATACATTGTTGACCAGGTCCCACTGGGCAACTGGCTCCATGAAAGTGGGCGTACCGTCCACATTCGTGATAGTCCGAGCATCCGTCAAGAGCGGGTTCGTTCCCTTGTAGAGACGATATCCCTCGAAGTCGAACTCTTGGCTGAACCGGTCAAAACTGGCTACCGACGTCGTATCCCACGTGAGAACAACGCGCCCGTCACCGGGGATGGCGGTCAACGTGGGAAGGAAGGGTGCCTGCGCAAAGTTGTAATCCGCATCATAGATGCTCTGTACCGTTCGACGGTTCTTGAAGAAATCCTGTTCGTCCTCTCCGAAGACCCAGGCTGTCGAGAAAAAGTCTACGCGACCGCGGAATAGATTGACCGGTCCAGAGACAAACAGCAGGAAAGGCTCAATGTCCGCCTCAAACGCATCGGCAGGCGTTCCAAGTGGGAATTGAGCAAAGTTGAGAATCCGATCGAACATCCAAGTGTCGTCGCGGAGATTATCTCCATTCTCGTAGAACGGGCGCGACGATAGATCAAACCCTGTGAGACCGATCATATCCGACTCGGCCACATCAAGCTCGTCAAAGTTCGGCTCGCCTGCATCCGGTCGACCGTTGGCTTCGCCTTCATCCGGACCCGGATAGCCCAGATCAAACGGGCCCTTGCCATCCATACCCACGTCGTTGTTTACCGATTCACCAGGATCGAGCTGACCATTCCCGTTGACATCGTCGAAACCAACCCAGTCGAGGTTTTCGTCGCCCGTCCACCAACGGCCGGCTTTGTAAGCGCGGGTCTCTTCAATAGGGCCATTGGCCGATTCGAAGTTGATCAGGTCGTAGTTGTTGGAAGCGTACAGCCTGATGGCATCTTCGCCTTCGATAAGCTGCCCAGGGCCTCCGAAACGCTGCTCATCAATGATTCCATCTTCGTCGTTATCCAATCCGTCCTCTGCCCTTGTCGGGCTCTCCAGGAAGGCAAAACCCGTGTAGCCCAGATCGTAGAGGGTCCCATCCTGTCGTTGACCGATACCATCCTGGTCCCAGCCAAACGTGACATCCTCCTGCGCGTTGAAGGCGGCAGACTCGTCCCCCTCTTCGTTACCGAGACCGTAGTCCATGATCTGGGAGAAGAACATGCCTTCTGAACCTTCCAGATTGTACCGATAGTCTGTTTCGGACGTATTCGTCATCCGATACAGGATGAACATGACATCCTCGGCAAGGATGTTGGCCCATTGGAAAATGCGCACTTGGGTTTGAAGCCCCATGCCGCCGATAGTAGAATCCGAGGGCGATGGGTAGAAAACACCGTATTGCGAGTTGGGCTGACCCGTTACGCGGGACACATGGTATTCCTTGTCCGCGTAGTCATCCATGACATAAAAGCTCTCAAGGTCTGCGTTGAACACCCCGCGACCGAAAAAGCCATTCCAATTTCCTGCCCATCCTGGATCATCCGGATTGTCCAAGCGATCGGGCCAAAACTCGGGCCACGATGTTGGGTCATCGGAGAGCGCAGGAACCGGTTCCAACAAACCCAACGCGTTGATTCGCCGCGGATTGTGGAATCCATCCAGCGGCAACCATCCCCAGAGCTCTCCCCCGGGGCCCAACCGTTTGCCCGCTTCGCGGTAGGTAAGGATGACCGGGTTTACAAGGGAGTCGGGAGCACCATTGTAAATAGGCCATTTCTGACGTTCGGCACGTACCCGACCGGCGGCCATGATACCGACACCGTCAATATGACGCCCACCGATACCGCGC
>JAAZVD010000185.1 GCA_018623785.1 Bacteroidota bacterium
CGCCATGCTGGAATTACTCGAGGGAAAAGAGCTGCCGGGCATCAGCGCACTCAATGCCTGATCCGCCCTGTAATGGACGCCTGATGGCCCCTCGACACGTCCGATCCTTTCTTCGCTGGACGCCTGATCGCTCCTCGACACGTCCGATCCTTTCTACTCGAGACGGATTACAAACGGTACAGCATCGGATGCCGGGTCGTATGTTCTCACCATGACTGCCCCTGTCGTTCACATAGCATCCCTGCACAAAACCTACCGGACGGGTCTGCGGCGACGCGGGGTAGAAGCCTTGCGGGGCGTGGACCTGGTCGTCCCCCGGGGCGAGGTCCTCGGCATTCTCGGACCGAACGGAGCGGGCAAAACTACGCTGCTCAAAGTGCTTCTGGGCATTGTTCGACCGACCAGCGGAGAGGTACGGTTGTTCGGCCAGCCGGCCGGAGATCCCTCCGCCCGGCGCCAGCTGGGCTATTTACCGGAAAACCACCGCTTCCCCACCTATCTGACAGCGCGCCAAACGTTGGATATCTACGGCCGGCTGGCCGACGTGTCCGATGCCGACCGGCACACGCGCATCCCAGCCTTGCTGGAGGAAGTGGGTCTGGCATCCTGGGGAGAAACGCGTGTCGGAGCTTTTTCAAAGGGCATGATGCAGCGACTCGGACTGGCGCAGGCGCTCCTGAGCGCCCCCGAACTCGTCGTGCTCGATGAACCTACCGATGGCGTAGACCCTGTCGGTCGGCGGGATATACGGGACCGATTGCGGTCCCTCAAACAAGCAGGCACAACCGTCATCATCAACTCCCACCTGCTCTCGGAAATCGAACTGGTCTGCGATCGTGTGCTCATCATGAACAAAGGGCGCATCATCCGCTCGGGCACCGTGGACGAGGTAGCCCGGCAAGGCACTGGATGGCGTGTGGAAGTGGAGACCCTACCGCCGTCATTCCCGGTCGGCGCTCTGCCTGTTCGCCTTGAAGAAAACGGCCGGACCTTTGTCGTTGATGACGGCAGGGCGGATACTTTGAATGCGCTCATCGACCGGCTGCGCGCCTCCGGGGTGACAATTCTGGGTGTGGAACGGTACCGGGCCTCCCTCGAAGCCGGATTCATCGACCTGATTACTGCTGGAGAGGGGGTATCATGATGGGAGGATCGCGCCTTACCACCATGTCTGGTTCGCTCCTGCTCACCTTCCGGGAGCTCTGGGCCATGCGGCTGACCCAAGCCATGCTGGCTGTGGCTACACTGGCCCTGCTGCTGCTCTCGTTTGCCATGAATATGGACGTCGTGGAGGGATCGCTTGCCGCGCTGCGCATTTTCGGATTCGAGACGACGCCGACCAATGCCTATCTGGACGAAGCTACGGGCGAATACGTTCAGCAGGCTGTCAGCCTGGATACCTTTATAATCAGGATCAATTCCTTCGTTTTCGGTGCAGCCTACTTTCTGGGAACGCTTCTTGGCCTGTTTGCCACGATGCCATTGATCAATGGCTTCCTCGAACCGGGTCGGGTGGATCTGCTGCTCTCCAAACCCGTGTCCAGGGCACGATTGTTACTCGGGCACCTGAGCGGAGTGTGGTGCACTGTATTGTTGCTGGTTACCTACCTGGTGGGCGGCGTCTGGTTGACCCTGTCCCTGAAAACCGGTGTCTGGTTGCCGCATTTCCTGGTGGCCGTTCCCATTACTGTGCTAATGTTTGCGGTGATGTATGCGGTCATCCTGACCATCTCCATTGCCTCCAGATCTCCGGG
Organism: Bacteroidota bacterium; assembly: GCA_018623785.1. Classification (GTDB taxonomy): domain Bacteria; phylum Bacteroidota; class Rhodothermia; order Rhodothermales; family UBA10348; genus JAAZVD01. Next base: position 1,755 of record JAAZVD010000185.1, read on the forward strand.
GCTGGGCTTGGTAATAGCCTATGGACTCATTTTCATATCGATCATACTGGCATCGCACGAACAACTCGTGCCCGTGCTCTCCAGCACCTCGGCTGCTGTTTTCATGACCCTCTACCACCTCCTGCCCAATTTTGCCGAAGGGGTCCTGGTTCAGACGCAACTCATTGATGCAGAAGCCGTAGTTGTGTGGTATCCCTTCCTCTCTTCCCTTCTATTCGGTGTGGTCACCTATGGCATCGGTTTCTACTGGTTTTCGCGTCGCGACTTCTGACTCGAATAATGAGCGGCGTCAAACTGCCCGCAACGTGCGTCGCGGTTCTGCCACCGCCATCCTTCTGGCTGGTGTGGCCTTTGTGCTGACCTTGGCCGGGTGCGACTCTGAAGCTCTGCAGGCCTCTCAGTCCTCCGATCGGGATACGGCCCTGCGCATTCTGCAGACCGATGCCCGCTTGCTCGCCTTTGCCGATGTACAGCGCCAACTAGAGACGGGACGAACCCTTCTGGGAGGGCAGGACGGCTATCAGGAGATGGTCGACGAGGCCATGACCCGGATCGGTGACATGACCGGAATCCGGATGGATGAAGATGTACGCGGCATGTACGTGGGTGTCCGCGAAGGGAACGGTACTCCCTCGGGAGGCATGGTGGCCTTCGTGGATCATGATACGAATATGTTGGCCCAACAGGCTGCGGATATGGAAGGCATGGTACGCATGGAAACCACCTGGCCGGTGGATGCTTTTGCCGTCGAGAGTGAGGAGCGGCGCATGGCTATGGCCTTTGCCGAGGGCAGCCTGATCCTGATGGCCTCAGATCCGTCCACGCTGGAGGGCATGCTGGATCGTGCTTACAGCGAAAGCCGTCCAGCGGTCATCGATCCTATGCTGGCCGCCGTTGCCGCACGTTCTTCCTGGGTCATGGTACGTGACGCTGGAGCCATCATGGAAGCAGAGCCATCCGCGGACGGCTCTGCCGCAACAGCGTTGATCCGTCCCCTGTTATCGGGCATCCGAGACATAGCCATGGGTTTGGACTCGGATGGACAAACCGTTTCTGCGGAGATAATCATCCGGCCCGACGCGGGCGTTTCCACGGAAGATTATGAAAGTCTCCTGCGGGGGGTCCGAGCTATGATCAGGATGCAATTTGGCCAGTTGGAAACCGCCTCCAATCTTGTTGAGCGCATTGATATCGATGCAGAGACAGACTGGGTAAGCCTGCGGATCAATGCAAGTATCGAAGAGATGGCGCTTCTCGAGGAAGAGATTCGGGAAGAAATCCAGCGTCGAATGAATTGAGCGCCACGAACTGAGGGCCCCTACCATGGTTGTCTCCCGTCTGTCCGACCTACCCTTCCAGAAGGCGGACCTTTTGGACATGCCTGCAGCCGATCGGATGGTCATGACCACGCCCGATCATTTCGACATTCAGTATGTCATCAATCCTCACATGGAAGGCCATGTGGGATCCGTGGATCCGGTCAAGGCGCGCCGGCAGTGGGACGAACTCAAAAATGCCTTTGAATCCTGCGGCGTTCCGGTAGATGTGATGGAGGGCATACCCGGGCAGCCTGATATGGTCTTCTGTGCTAATCAGACCCTTCCCTTTATCAGCGAGGGCGGCTCCCGCGGCGTAGTGCTCAGCAAGATGCATGCTCTCCAGCGCGCCGGAGAGGTCAAACACTTCGAAGCATGGTTTGCCGAAAAAGGGTGGGACATCGTGGATGATCTTTTCCACGGGGACAGCGATTTCGAGGGCATGGGCGACGCCATTTGGCACCGCGGCAAACGCCTTCTCTGGGGTGGGTATGGCTTCCGGACAGACCGATCCATCTACGATCTGATCTCCCGGAAGCTTGAGACGCCGGTCATTGCCTTGCAGCTAGACGATCCGGAATTCTATCATCTGGACACGTGCTTCTGCATCCTTGACGAGGAGACCGCCCTCATCTACCCGCCGGCTTTCACACCCGAGGGACGTGATCTCATCAAGCACTTCTTTCCAAGGGTCATCAATGCTCCCGAACGCGAGGCCCGGGACCTTTTTGCCTGCAACGCCCATTGCCCCGACGGAAAGCATGTTGTTATCCAGCGCGGATGCACCAGCACCAACGAAGCCCTGGAATCCCTGGGCTTCACGGTCATCGAAGTCGGCACGGACGAATACCTCAAGTCCGGCGGTTCGGTCTTCTGCATGAAGCTGATGACCTGGTAGCGCGTTGGGGCGCTCGGCGGAATGCTGCTTTGGGCCGCCGCCCCGCGCCGTGCGGACGCTCGCTCAGCGCAGGGTCAGCTTGGTCGAGAAGAACAGGTGCCGCGTGGCCGCCGGAAAGAACTGCGGTCCCGTGACCGACACGTTGCCATAGGTCAGCACCTTGTAGTCCAGGATGTTATTAACGTCCACCCCGATTTCAAGCCGGTGCCGGCCCTCCATGCGCCAGCGCACGCCTCCGTCCAGAAGGAAAAAGGCATCAGCTACCAGATTATCGTCGGCTACACCCTCGGCATCGCGACC
>JAAZVD010000186.1 GCA_018623785.1 Bacteroidota bacterium
AGGCCGGCGCCGACTATCAGGATTCGCAGGGTTGCAGCCGACCGGGGCATGATGGATTCACACGGTTTGCAGATGAGAGGGTCCTATCGAACTGGGTTGGAAACTATCTTGATCAATCAGCTAAACCAAGTCGGGGCGCGCACCCCGGGTATTTCCCATGTCCGGACATCCAGTGGTCGTTGTGGGGGGAGGCGTTATCGGCCTTTCCATTGCATGGCGTCTTGTTCGTCGTGGTCAGGAGGTGGTCGTGCTGGAACGGGATCGGGTGGGCAAGGCTGCCAGTCGCGTCGCGGCCGGCATGTTGGCGGCGGCCGCTGAAGTGGGTTTTGAAGAGCCGGAGCTCTACGATCTGTGTCGGCATTCGTTATCCGAATGGCCGGCTTTTGCGGAGGCGCTTGAGCAGGAAAGCGGGCTGGCATTGGATTATCGTCAGTTTGGCACGTTGGTAGTCGCTGACGATCGGGATGCTGCCGAGGCGTTGCGTCGGGGTTTCCGGTTCCAACAGGAACAGGGCTACCCGGTAGAATGGCTCTCCGGCTCAGAGGCTATCGACAGGGAACCCATGCTATCGCCCAGAATCGTCGGTGCAGTCAGCGTGCCGGAGGATCATGCTGTAGATAATCGGGCCCTGCTGCGTGCTCTTGAACAGGCCATCCGGTTGGCGGGGGGGATTATCAGAGAAGGCGTAACGGTAACCGATATCCGAAGTGACGGGCCTTATCCCACGGTACATACCGCGCTACACACGGCAGAGTATCCCACCGGCCACTCCACAGAAGACCCCACGATGCAGTCCACAGGGCATCCCACGGGGCAGGGCAGCGAGGTCTTTGTTGCCAGCCAGGTTGTTGTAGCGGCAGGCGCCTGGACTTCCGCCATAGCAGGGTGGCCCGACGGTACCAAACCGGCTCTCAGGCCGGTCAAGGGACAGATTCTTGAACTGAGAATGCGTCCACCGTTTCAGCTGCAGCATGTTGTTCGCGGCCCTAGGGCCTACCTGGTGCCACGCTCGGACGGACGGCTTATCGTGGGGGCGACCAGCGAAGAGGCAGGGTTTGATGCCCGCATGACGGTTGGCGGGGTTTATGAAGTGATGGATGGCGCCTGGGAGATTGTGCCGGGCATTCTGGATCAGGATCTCCTTGGCGTTGATGTCGGATTTCGCCCTGCAAGTCCGGATCATCAGCCCCTCATCGGATACACGACCAATCCGCGGATCTTTCTTGCCACCGGCCATTACAGGCATGGCATCGTATTATCCGTCATTACCGCTTTGGCGGCTGAACGCATGCTGCTCGAAGGCATCCCTGACCCGCGGGTGGCTGCGTTTTCCCCCGGTCGATTGTGATGACCCGGGCCGCTGACCGCTATCTAACTATGCACAACCCACCCTCTTCGGTGCAAACGACACACGATCTGACCGTCAACGGCGCTCCCGCTTCGATGCCAGCCTCAGCCAGGCTGGTGGATCTGCTGGCCTCGAAGGGGGTAGATGCGAAAGAAGCGCGTGGCGTGGCCGTGGCCATCAACGGACGCATTGTCCGCAAGACGGACTGGTCGGAGCAGCATCTTTGTCCCGGTGACGACGTCGAAATCGTGACAGCCCGGCAGGGCGGTTGAGCTGGCCTCCGGGCACTCCTCGTTCATGGCGCACATCCTCCAACAAGGTACCCAAGGCTACCATGTCATCACACAGCAGTACTGACCGTGGTGCGGATCAAGGAGATCCGTTGCAGATCGGTTCTCTCAGCCTGCAGTCCAGGCTGTTGCTAGGTACCTCCGGGTACCCGAGTATGCAGGTACTTACCGATTCTATTGCGGCCTCTGGTACGGAGCTGATTACGGTTGCTATCCGGCGCATCAACCTTGAGGATGCACAGGAGGAAGGCTTCTTGTCCACCATCCGTTCGCTTCCTGTCTCCCTGCTTCCCAACACTGCCGGATGTTACACCGCCAAGGAAGCCGTGCTTGTGGCTGAGTTGGCCCGCGAAGCGCTTGAGACGAATCTCATAAAACTCGAAGTCATCGGGGATGATGAGACCCTGATGCCGGATGCCGAACAGCTGATCAAGGCAGCCTCCGATCTGGTCATGTCGGGTTTTACGGTCATGGCCTATGCCAATGATGACCCCATAACTTGCCGTAAACTGGCGGACATCGGGTGTGCGGCTGTCATGCCTCTGGCCTCGCCCATTGGCAGTGGCATGGGCATTGTGAACCCCTACAATCTGCAGCTTATCCGTACGCTGTTGCCCGATCTCCCGTTGTTGGTCGATGCTGGCATCGGGACGGCCAGCGATGCCGCCTTGGCCATGGAACTCGGGTACGACGGAATCCTTCTGAACACGGCTGTTTCGAAGGCTGAACACCCGGTGGCTATGGCTACGGCCATGCGCCATGCGGTCCAGGGCGGGAGGCTGGCCTTCCAGGCAGGTCGTATTCCGCGCAGGTTCTATGCGCAGGCTTCATCGCCCATGCACGGCCGAGTGGGTCAGTAAGGGATATGGCCTTCGATCGTCCTCCCTCGCTGGTTCTGATTGCTGACGGTTTTACCCGTAGCGGGCAGGATCAACGGGTGATGCAGGCCGTCCGTTACGGGGTCAGGTGGATTATTCTGCGGGACCATGGCGTGCGACCTGATATCATGGAGCTCAGTGCCCGGCTGCTCGTAAGGCGTATTCGTGCCCTGGAGCCCTTAACCAGGATTGTCTTGAACGGGCCTGCGGATATGGCTCGAAGACTGGATGTCGGTTGGCATCGCCGCTCCCATGAGCCGCCTGTGCCGGTACATGGCCAGCGGCATCACGCTCCTGAGGGTCGGAGTACCCATACCTTGGCCGAGATTGCCGAGGCGCAGGAGGAGGGGGTGGACTATGCCCTTTTCGGTCATGTATTCGAAACAAACAGCCACCGGGGCGAATCTCCGAGGGGACTCGACGCGCTGACGGAGGCGTGTGTCGAGGCGGGCGAGACGATGTCCGTTATTGCAATTGGGGGTATTACTCCTGACCGGGCCCGCCAGTGCGTGAAGGCCGGGGCGGCCGGTGTCGCTGTGCTCTCGGGGATCATGCAGGCACCAAACGTCTTCCAGGCCGTTGATGCGTACATGCGGGCTCTAACCCGTCCTTTCGATGCTGAGTGAGTTGCCCCGAGTGACCCGGACGGTATGGTCCCGAATGACCCCGCAGTTTGACCCCGACGACGTGAATGCCATGGCCGACGACGGACGCACCAACATACCCGTAGCCCTGACCATCGCCGGCTCCGATTCCGGCGGAGGCGCCGGTATACAGGCAGACATCAAGGCCATGCAGGCCAACGGCGTGTTTGCAGCCTCCGTGATCACGGCCATCACCGCCCAGAACACGGTAGCGGTGACCGATGCCATGGATGTACCTCTCGAACTGATCAGCAGCCAAATGGCTGCCGTTTTGTCGGATTTGCCTGTAGTAGCGATCAAGACGGGAATGCTTTCGTCCACAGGGATCATTCAAACCGTGGCTGAAACACTTCGCCATTACCCAACCCTTCCCCTCGTCGTTGATCCGGTTATGATCTCGAAGAGCGGCTTTTCGCTGTTGCAGGACGATGCCGTGGATGCCCTGGTAGCTGACATGCTTCCCCTTGCTGCGGTGTGCACGCCCAATGCTCACGAAGCCGCTCGTTTGGTGGGCAGCGATATCCGCGACGAAGCGGATGCAAAGGAGGCAGCCAAGGCCATTCATGCTATGGGTCCGGCAGCTGTCTTGGTCAAAGGTGGGCACCTTGACGAGGAATCCGATGCGGTTGATGTCCTCTACGACGGTCACGACATGCACGTCATCCGCTCGCCGAGGATCGACACACCCCATACCCACGGCACCGGCTGCACCTATGCAGCAGCCATCGCGGCTCGGTTGGCACACGGGGACAGCGTCATCGATGCCGTGCACACTGCGCATGGCTATGTTCATGCTGCCATCAGTGGCGGATTACCCATCGGCAATGGACACGGGCCCACGGACCACTTTTATTTTCTGCGCTGAAAGCGGTTGCCATATCCCGGCGGCTCCTTTTGTGTGGAGGGTTTTTGTGCCGGGTGATGGCATCTTCGGAACCCCCTTCGCATCTTGCCCACCATGGCAACGCTTCGAAAAGAACTGACGACGTTTGACGGGATTGCGCTGCTGATCGGGATCACGATCGGCTCGGGCATCTATTCCACGCCGTACCTCATTGCCGGGTACTTCCCGGACTTTA
>JAAZVD010000014.1 GCA_018623785.1 Bacteroidota bacterium
AATTGAATCCAAAACGATGCGCCAGCGGAGCAAACAGGTTAAGGGTTTCGCTCGCAATCCTGAACTGCTTGTGAGAGGGTAGGGAGCCCAATGTCTGCATATTGTGCAGACGATCAGCAAACTTTACAAAGATGACCCGGATATCCGAGGCCATCGACAGCATCAGCTTGCGCACATTTTCAGCTTTCGTTACATCGCGCGTCTCGAAAGCACCGGACATCTTGGTCAGACCGTCGATGATTTGCGCCAGTTTGTCACCGAAGGCCTCCCGGACAAAGTCCAAAGAGATCTCTGTATCCTCGACTACATCATGAAGCAGTGCCGCAGCAACCCCCACGTCATCGAAGCCAACCTCCTCTACGTAAATGCGGGCCACGGCAAGGGGATGCGCCACATACAATTCTCCCGAGGCGCGACGGTCATTTCGGTGGGCCCAATAGCTGACCCGGAAGGCGCGACGTATGAATTCCTCATCCACAGAAGGCAAATGACTGCGGCACAGCTCGAGCAATTCTTCGAGCAGCACAGCATACTGGGTCTCAACCCGCAGATCGCTGCCTTTCAATATGGCGGAAGTTTCAATCATAGCGTATCGGGATTATACACCCAACGCTTTGGCTGTTCCACGAATAACAGCAGGGCAGCGACCGCCGGCGCGACCGGGTAGGCCCCAGCAGCACTCGCAGATCCCGGCAACACTCGCGGATCCAGCCAACGCTCGCAAATCCAGCCGACACCCACAGATCCCGGCAGACGCTGCCAATCCAGCCGACACTCACAGATCCCGGCAGACGCTGCCAATCATACATGTCCTGCAGATCCTCCCCATCGGGCGAGATGATACCAAAGAGAAAGGGGCGGGCGCCTGTGGCGCCCGCCCCTACTACTGTCCCGACAGAAATAAGCGGATCAGGCGTCTTTATCCGTCTTCTCCTCTTCCTCTGGGGCCTGGACCTCGGCTTCGTCCGCAGTTGATTCCGTGGCAGGCGTCTCCGCTACGGCTTCTTCAGACGCCGGTACTTCAGCAGCTGGCTCCTCAGCCTCCTCGGTCGCCGGGGCCTCCGCTACGGTATCTTCCGAGGCCTCTTCAGCCACCGCTTCTTCAGCTGCTGATTCTTCAACTGCTGGAGACTCGTCCGTGCTCTCTTCAGCCGACTCCTCTGCAGATGCCTCTGCTTCCTCAGCAGTGACCTCGTCCGAAGCAAGTGTCTCGGAAGTGGCTTCGGCTGCCGCTGCTGCCGCACCAGATCCGCCGCGACGACGTCCAGCACGACGCGTTTTCTTGCCGGACCCACTACTCGAACCGAATGGTTTGACGTCGTTGTAATCGACGAATTCGACGATGGCCATTTCAGCAGAGTCGCCTGCACGTTGTCCGAGTTTGACGATGCGCAGATAACCGCCCGGGCGATCCTTGATCTTGTCAGCAATTTCCGTGAACAGCTCGGTTACCGCATGCTTGTCTTGCAAGTGGCGGAAAACCTCGCGGCGGTTGTGCATGCTGTCGTTCTTGGCACGGTTGATGACCGGCTCAGCATACTGACGCAAGGCCTTGGCCTTGGTCAGCGTCGTTGTGATCCGTTTGTGTCGGACAAGCGCAGTCGTCATCGAGGACAGGGTTGCTTTACGATGCGAAGCCGTGCGTCCGAGTTTGAATCCTTTTTTCTGGTGTCTCATGGTATTGAATCAATTGTCGTCCACCAGGGACGCTTGGCTTATCCTTTGACGTCTTCGAGGAATCGATCGACATCCATGCCGAACGACAAATTGCGCTCTTCGATGACGGCCAGCAGTTCCTGTAGGGACTTACGCCCGAAGTTGCGGAATTTGAGCATTTCCGACTCTTCGCGGCGTACGAGGTCACCGATGGTTTTGATGTTGGCCGCCTTGAGGCAGTTGTGGGCGCGCACAGAGAGATCAAGCTCGTCAACCGACTGGTTCAAAAGCTCGCGTACCCGCTGTACTTCTGCGTCGACTTCCTTCTCTTCCTCGGTCGGCTGCGGCTCCTGGTCCATCTTGATGAACAAGTTCACATGGTCGCGCATGATTTGCGCCGCAGCGGCTAGAGCATCTTCGGGAACGACGGAGCCATCCGTTGTTACCTCGATGGTAAGCGCTTCAAAGTCGATTTTCTCACCGACACGGGTCTGATTGACCGTGTAGCGGACGTTTTTGATGGGGGTGAAGATGGCATCCATGGCCACTACCCCGATCGGGTCATCGGCGCGTTTGTTTTCCTCTCCCGGAACGTATCCCCGGCCACGCTCCATGCGCAGTTCTACGGCAAAGCTGGTGCCTTCCGAAACCGTCGCAATGTGATGGTCTGGGTTGAGGACCTCGTAGTCGCTCGTAGCGCCGGCAATATCCTTGGCCGTCCATGCTCCAGGTCCCTTCACGATGAAGCTGATGTTGCCATCGTTGCCCTCGCTTGAGCGAAAGCGCACGCCTTTGAGGTTCAAGATGATGTCAGCAACATCTTCCGTCACGCCTTCCAGCGTGGAGAACTCATGCTGCACACCATCAATCTTGACGGCTGTGATGGCAATCCCCTGCAGGGAGGACAGCAGCACACGACGAAGGGCGTTCCCAATCGTTACCCCGAAACCGCGCTCCAGCGGCTGGATGACAAAGCGTCCATACGTTTCGGTCGTCTCTTCCAGTTCGACACCGTCGGGCATCTGGATCGAGTAAGTGCTCATAGCAGATTGATCTCTGATAAGTGATCTGAATGCGACTTGCTGCGCCAATGATGCGGCTGCAGCCCGTCGCCCGTAGTAGAATCAGGAAGAATTACTTGGAGTAGAGCTCGACGATGAGCTGCTCCTTGATATTCTCCGGGATGTCTTCACGGTTGGGGTAATCGAGGAACTTGCCCTGCAGAAGCTTGTGATCAACTTCAAGCCAGGGGAAGACCTTGCGCGTGCGATCCATCGCGTCGGAAACGAGCGACAGATTACGGCTCTTCGGGCGCATGGCCACCATATCACCGCCGCGGAGCTGTGCCGACGGAATGTTGACTACACGACCGTTGACCATGATGTGGCCATGGTTGACCAACTGGCGAGCCTGACGGCGTGTACGCGCAAAACCGAGACGGAAAACCGTATTGTCGAGACGCGCCTCAAGAAACTTGAGCAGGTTCTCACCTGTGACGCCTTTCTTGCTTGCGGCTTTCTCGAAGGTTTTGCGGAATTGACGCTCAAGAACACCGTAGGTGTACTTCGCTTTTTGCTTTTCCTTGAGCTGGACGGCGTAATCGCTCTCCTTGCGGCGGCGATTACGACCATGTTGCCCCGGAGGATGGGGCTTGCGCTCTAGCGCTTTGGAAGGGCCAAAAATCGGCTCCTTGAAGCGGCGCGCGATTTTCTGTTTGGGGCCTCTATAACGGGCCATATGTTTCTACCTCTCGTTTAGGGGGTTACCTGAACGTATGGACGCTTTTCCGCTGCCCATAGCCGGACTTAATCCCGAACCACTGCTTCCGAGGAAGCAGATCGTGCCAATCGCGTCAGACGCGACGGCGTTTCGGGGGCCGGCAGCCATTGTGGGGAACAGGAGTGACATCGCGGATCGTTGCAATCTCAAGGCCTACAGCCGAGAGAGCACGAACAGCGGACTCACGACCGGATCCGGGACCTTTGACGAATACTTCCACGCGGCGCAGACCGAGGTCGTGAGCTTCTTTTCCGGCAGCCGAAGCGGCTACCTCTGCAGCGTAAGGAGTGTTCTTACGGCTGCCCTTGAAGCCCATTTTACCCGAGCTGGCCCAGGAAATCGTATTCCCGTACTGATCCGTGAGCGTGATTTGCACGTTGTTGAACGTCGCCTTGATGTGAGCCTGTCCATTGGACTCAACAACCACGTTCTTTTTGCGTGCGCGTCCTCCGCCCCGTTGTCTTTTAGCCATGGTGTTTTGGGATGGTTGAACTGTCCTACCAAAAGGCAGGGATGAACATTACTTGCGCGGTGCGGCCTTCTTGCCGGCTACCGTCTTCTTCTTGCCCTTGCGGGTGCGTGCGTTGGTCTGCGTGCGCTGACCACGAACAGGGAGTCCGCGACGATGGCGCAGGCCACGATAGCAGCCGATATCCATCAAACGCTTGATGTTCAGCTGAATTTCTGTGCGCAGGTTACCCTCAACGACGTATTCGTCTTCGATGAGCTTACGGATGGCTTTGGTCTGGGCTTCCGTCCAGTTCTCCGGACGCTCGTCCGGATCGACATCACAGCGCGTGAGAATCTCAATGGCGCGGGGACGACCGACTCCAAAGATGGCGGTCAGGGCAATTTCGCCCCGCTTCTTGACGTTAAGGTCTTGTCCTGCAATTCGTGGCATGGGTCCAACGATAAAGCGCGGGATCAGGCACGGGGCCTATCCCTGACGCTGTTTGTGTTTCGGGTTCTTTTTGTTGATCACGTAAACGCGGCCTTTTCGACGCACGATTTTGTCGTCGGAACTGCGTTTTTTGACACTTGCACGCACTTTCATGTCAATCGGGGTGTTTCGGGAGCGCACCGAGGCGCGTGCCCATTTTTGGTTCTAGCCTATTCTGTACGCATCGATCACCGCTCGGTTCACAATGCGTTTGTGAAGCTTTATTGCAGCGAGGATCTACTTATAGCGGTAAACAATCCGCCCTTTGGACAGGTCGTACGGTGAGAGTTCAACTTTCACACGGTCGCCCGGCAGGATCTTGATGAAATACATCCGCATCTTACCGGAAAGGAGACCCAAAATTTCGTGACCGTTTTCCAGGCGGACACGGAACTGGGCATTGGGAAGTGCTTCGATAACTTCGCCATCCTGTTCAATGGGCTTTTGCTTAGCCATGTACTGCTGTTGATGTCTGTTCGTAAGGTAGCTCGTCGAGGACGGCCTCAATGTAGCTGAAAGTGGTCAGGATCTCGGCCTCTCCGGGGCGTACGGCAACCATATGCTCATAATGGGCTGATGGCAGCGAATCAGCTGTCTTTACGGTCCATCCATCTCCTTCCGTTCGGACAGTTGCCGTACCTCTGTTGATCATGGGCTCGATGCACATGGTCAACCGCGTCTTTAGTTTTCTGCCGCTGCCGGGCCGTCCAAAGTTGGGGACCTGCGGATCTTCGTGGAGATTGCGACCAATACCGTGACCCACGAGGTCCTTGACCACGCCGTAACCCCGGGCCTCACAGTGATTCTGCACGGCTGCACCAACGTCACCGAGGCGATTGCCCGTCGTAGCCTGACCGATAGCCAGCATCAGTGACTCATAGGTGGTCGTCAGGAGCGCCTTTGTATCGTCCGAGATCCGACCTACCGCAAAGGTGTAGGCACTGTCTCCGTAGAATCCATCCAAGTAAACGCCGCAATCAGCCGACAGAATATCCCCTTCTTTCAAGGGCTCATCAGTCGGTATGCCATGCACCACCTGATCGTTGACGGACGTGCAAAGGGTGGCCGGAAAAATCAGGCTACCCACTTTGTACCCCTTGAAGGCTGGCTCGGCGCCGTGGTCCCGAATGTACTCCTCGGCTAATCGGTCCAGCTCCTTGGTCGTCACTCCCGGCGCAATGCGGGCAGCCACCTCTCCCAGTGTCCGACCGACCAAGTCGGCGGACGCCTTCAGACGGGCAATATCCGTGTCGCTTTTGAGGTGAACCATCGGTATTGCCTAGCGTCGCCCGCGGACGCGTCCGGACTTCATGAATCCATCGTAGTGTCGCATCAGAAGATGGCTTTCCACCTGCTGCAACGTGTCAAGGGTCACTCCCACGAGAATGAGCAGCGAAGTACCACCGAAGAACTGAGCGAACCCGTAGGTCACGCCGAACTGGATGGCGAAGGCCGGGAAGATGGCCACGAGACCGAGGAAAATCGATCCGGGCAGCGTGATACGCGTCAGGATGTTATCGATGAACTCGGAGGTCTGCTTGCCCGGACGAATACCCGGAACGAAACCACCCTGGCGCTTCATCGTGTCCGCCATCTCCTTCGGGTTCACAGCAATGGCCGTGTAGAAGTAGGTGAAGAACACACAGATCACGAAGAAGATAGACGAATACCCCCACGAGGAGATATCGGTAAAGAAGACACCCATCTGCTGCATGAACGCCGACTCTGGAAACATGGTCGCAAACGTAGCGGGCACGAACATGATCGACTGGGCGAAGATGATCGGCATCACACCAGCTGCGTTGACCTTGAGCGGCAGGTACTGTGTCGAGCCGCCGTACACCTTGCGGCCTACTACGCGCTTGGCGTACTGCACTGGAACTCGGCGTGTCCCCTGCGTGACCAGTACGACTCCGGCAGTTACAAGACCCAGAACTCCGATCTCAAGCAGGAAGATGAACAGGTTGTTCGAGAGCTCAAACTCATTGAGCAGCGAGGTCGGCAGGAAGGCTACGATACCGATCATGATGATCAGCGAGATACCGTTCCCGATTCCGTTCTCCGTGATGCGCTCACCGAGCCACATGACGAACATGGTGCCTGACGTGAGTACGATAACCGTCGAGATCATGAAGAATGTCTCGCCGATCACGATGGCTTGGCCGGTTGCGCCGTACTGAAGGTTGATGGCAAACCCGATGGACTGCAGCGCCGTGACCAGGATCGTACCATAGCGCGTCAGCTGCGTGATCTTGCGTCGCCCCTCTTCCCCTTCTCGCTGAAGCTTCTGGAAGTACGGCACGACCGCACCCATCAGCTGGATGACAATCGACGCCGTGATATAGGGCATGATACCCAAGGCAAAAATGCCAGCGGCACTGAAAGCTCCTCCGACAAAGAGGTCAAGCAGTCCCAAAAGGTTGTTGGGGTCGGCATTGGCGTTGATCTCTGCCAGGGCGCTTGCATCTACACCCGGCAGCGTCACAAAGGCGCCAAGACGGTAGATGACGAGCAGGCCGAGCGTGTAAAGGATGCGTCGGCGAAGCTCCTCGATCTTCCAGATATTGCGGATGCTCTCGGTAAATCCAGCCATGATGATGTTTCGTCACGCCCTTGAAGCGGGCAGGGTTCGGGTTACCTGTAAAGTCGAAACGGGTTCAGGGTCCTAAAGGACCTCTGCAGATCCGCCGGCTTTCTCAATCTTTGCTATTGCCGTCTTGCTGAAGGCGTGTGCTTTCACGTTGAGCGCAACGTCAACGTCACCACCGCCCAGCACTTTGACGAGCTCCTTCTTGCCGATGAGGCCTTTCGCACGCAGCACTTCCGGCGTGATTTCTGCGGAGGCGTCTATCGATCCAGCCGCTGCCATCTCTGCCAGCTTGGACACGTTGACGGCGTGGTATTCCGTGCGAAACGGATTCTTGAATCCATACTTCGGAATCCGGCGCTGAAGGGGCATCTGTCCCCCTTCGAACCATACGGGGATCTTGCCCCCACTACGGGACTTCTGCCCCTTGTTTCCTTTGGTAGCCGTGTGACCACCGTAGCCGGAACCCTGTCCACGGCCGATACGCTTACGCGACTTGGTTGCCCCTTTTGCGGGCTTCAGATTAGAGAGATCCATGGTGTTGCTACAATCGCCCTGCCTGTGGCAGGACTCGCTGGTTCAATAAAAGTCGATGATGATTCAGGCCGACCTGCCAATCAGGCGTTTTCGACCCGGACGAGGTGGGATACCTTGGCAATCATACCGCGAATACGCGGGCTGTCATCATGTTCCACCGTTTGATTCAGGCGACGCAGGCCCAGAGCGGCAACAACTTTCTTCTGTTGTCCCGTACGTCCGATGGCACTTCGTACCTGTGTAATTTTGAGCTTGGCCATTGCTTTATGCGTTCAAATAGGTTAACCGACCTTGCAGTGCTGCCGAAGAGGCGTCTGTCATCCCTCGAAAACTCGATTGAGGGGTACCTGACGGCGCTTAGCTACTTCCATGGGATCTTCCAGATTCCGAAGGGCATCCATAGTAGCTCCCACCTGGTTGTGTGGGTTGCTCGAACCTAAGGATTTGGAAAGAATGTCCGTAAACCCGGCACACTCGAGGACAGCGCGCACACCACCGCCGGCAATAACACCGGTACCATGGGACGCGGGCTTGAGGAGTACCTGACCAGCGTCCTGCTTGCCCACAACCGGGTGCGGAACAGTGCCCCTGCGCATAGGAACGTTAACCAGGTTTTTCTTGGCGTCTTCCGTGCCCTTGGCAATAGCACTGGACACTTCGTTTGCCTTGCCCAGTCCGGTGCCGACGGAGCCGTTACCGTCGCCGACGACAACTACAGCGTTGAACGAGAAACGACGTCCCCCCTTCACCACCTTGGCAACACGTTTAACGGATACCAAGCGCTCCACCCATTCGATCTGGGAGTCCCCGGTACGGTCGCGATTTTGACGATTTCTTCCTTTTGCCATGATTCGATGTGTTCGATGGTTTCCGGCTTGCCGGTTCAGAATGTGAGTCCGCCTTCGCGGGCACCCTCGGCGAGTGCTTTGACCCGTCCATGGTACTGGTAGCCATTGCGGTCGAAAACGACCGTATCAATACCGGCCTTCTTGGCCGCGTCGGCTACCGCCTTGCCCACAGCATTTGCAGCATCAGCAGGTTTGCCGGCAGCCATGCCGTCCTGAAGACTGTTTGCAGCGGCCAATGTGTGACCATTGAGGTCGTCCACGATTTGGGCGTAGATGTTCTTGTTTGAACGGAACACGGTCAACCGAGGACGCTCGGGCGTGCCGGTGATCTTCTTGCGAATGCCCCGTTTGACGCGGGTACGACGCTGAAGCTTGGTAATAGGCATGATTTTTCTCGTTTACCGGAGGATTTCCGACCCTCCAGTGTGCATGCTTAATGGCTGGATTATCGGGCTGCGGTCTTGCCGGCCTTGCGACGGACATATTCATCCACGTAGCGAACTCCTTTGCCCTTATAGGGCTCTGGCGGACGCAGGGAACGGATCTTGGCAGCTACCTGACCGACCATCTGTTTGTCGGCACCTTCAATGATGACGAAGGTGTTCTTGCTGCCTGGGCGCTTCGTATCCACTTCGATGGAGACACCCTCCGGTGGCACGAAGTAAATGGGGTGCGAAAAACCGAGGGCGAGCTCAAGTACGCCGTTAGCAACCGAGGCGCGGAAACCAACACCGATGATTTCCAGCTCCTTTTTGTATCCCTCGGACACACCAACGACCATGTTGTCCAGCAAGGACCGGTACAGGCCGTGGATAGCGCGGTGCCGCTTCTGGTTGGTAGGACGGGATACCGTCAGCTCACCTTCGTCCAGTTTCAGGTTGATTTCCGGGTCCACCTGAAGGGAAAGCTCCCCCTTGGGACCGGATACCGTCACCAGGTTGTTCGATGCGATGTCGACCTTTACAGCGTCAGATACCGCAATCGGTGCATTTCCCACTCGTGACATTGTTTCTCTCGATGCGTTTCAATAAAAGTTGATCAAGGTGCCCGTCTAGTAGACGTAGGCCAGCACTTCGCCACCGATGTTGTTGGCGCGTGCTTCTTTGTCCGTCATGACGCCACGGGACGTCGAGACGATAGCTACACCGAGACCTCCACGAACACGTGGAAGGGTATCGGCACCCGAGTAATAGCGAAGACCCGGCTTGGAGGCACGAATAATGGAACGAATGACCGGCGTCCCATTTTTCTCATACTTGAGGTAAATACGAATCAAGCCCTGCTTACCATCATCTACGTTGATGAAGCGACGCACATAACCCTTATCGAGAAGGATTTGCGTCATGGCGCGCTTCAACTTGGATGCCGGGATATCGACATGCCGGTGAGCGGCTTGCTGCGCGTTGCGAATACGCGTCAGATAATCTGCTACGGGGTCTACTACGTTCATCGTGTTTTTCTCGTGTTGCTGTCGGTTCGCCCGCTCTACGGGCGCCTGTCAGCGTGAACGACTGATTGGACAGGATCGGCTCGATGCCGCTCCCTACCAGGAGGATTTACGGACGCCGGGAATGTGCCCCGATCGCGCCAGGTCGCGGAAGGCGATGCGGCACAGACCGAAGGTGCGAAGGTACCCGCGAGAGCGACCGGTGAGTTGGCACCGGTTACGTACACGTACCGGGCTTGCGTCACGCGGGAGCTTCTGCAGACCTTCCCAGTCTCCTTCTGCCTTCAGGGCAGCACGGCGCTCGGCGTATTTTTCCACCATGCGCTTGCGCTTCCGCTCACGGGCTATCCAGCTTTTCTTGGCCATTGTTCAGTTGGTCTCTGTGTTCAAAAGTCTCGGATCAAGCGGCATCCCGGCGTACGAAAGGCATACCAAATGCCTTGAGCAGCGCCAGTGCCTCTTCGTCCGTTTCGGCGGTTGTCACAAACGTGACATCCAAACCAGAAATCCGGCCGACCGTGTCGACGTTGATTTCTGGAAATACAATTTGCTCCTTGATCCCGAGCGTATAATTGCCACGGCCATCGAACGAGCGATCAGGAATACCACGGAAGTCCCGAACACGCGGCAGAGCCAACGTGACCAGACGATCCAGGAATTCATACATCCGCTCGCCACGCAACGTGACTGACGCACCGATAGGCATGCCTTCGCGGATCTTGAAGTTCGAAACCGCTTTGCGTGCCTTACGGACCACTGGGTGCTGCCCGGTAATGGTACGCAGTTCTGCTACGGCCTCATCCAATACCTTTTTATTGATGGCAGCCTCGCCGACACCTTTGTTGATACTGATCTTGACCAGGCGGGGCACCTGCATCACGTTCGCATACTCGAACTGCTTCGTGAGCTCAGGCACGATCTCGTCCTGGTACTTTGCCTTGAGTCTTGGTACGTAACCGTCCATGATTCTGATTGATTACTACGCTGGTTGCGCTTGAATAGGGTAACGGGATCAGCTGTCGAGCTCTTCGCCCGTGGTAGCTGCCACACGGACCCAGCGGGAACGACCGGTGTCCGAATCTTCGATTTTCTTACGGCCCACGCGGGTCGGGTCGCCATTGCCATCGAGGGGCATCACGTTGGACGCGTGAATAGCCATCTCCTGCTGGATGCGACCGCCCTGCGGGTAGAGCTGGTTCGGGCGCGTGTGACGGATACGAACATTCACACCCTCGATGATGACACGTTCCTTCTCCGGGAACACCCGGAGAACCTTTCCTTCCTTGCCCTTGTCGTTACCCGACAGGACGCGGACCATGTCGCCTTTGCGGATGTGCAGCTTGTTCTGCTTGTTATGCTTCCGTGGCATGGGTTTCTCTGTTCATGACACCCTCACTCGGGGTGCCGTCATGGGACAATTGGTGAACGGCTCGGGATCAGAGCACCTCGGGCGCGAGGGACACGATGCGCATGAACTGCTTCTCACGAAGCTCACGGGCTACGGGTCCGAAGATGCGCGTACCGCGCGGCTCGCCCTGCGCATTCAAAAGAACCGCTGCGTTCTCATCGAAGCGGATATACGAACCGTCGGGACGACGAAACTCCTTGCGGGTGCGAACCACCACGGCTTGGGAGACGTCCCCTTTCTTCACGTTTCCACCCGGTATGGCCGATTTGACCGAAACGACGATTTTATCGCCCACGCGGGCATACCGACGCTTGGAGCCACCGAGAACACGGATGCAAAGGACTTCCTTGGCTCCGCTGTTATCGGCAACTTTGAGTCTGGATTCTTGCTGGATCATGGCTTTGCTCGATTGGCGTTGTCAGCTGATGGACTGACCTGGGAGGTTCAGGCTCGAAGCCGGTGGGTTACTTGGCGCGTTCGACGACTTCTACCAGTCTCCAGCGCTTGTTCTTGCTGATCGGACGGGGCTCCATGATGCGGACTGTATCGCCTTCGCCCGCGTCGTTGTTTTCGTCGTGCGCCATCAGCTTGGTCGTCTGCTTGACAAACTTGCCGTACATCGGGTGTTTCATCCGACGTTCGATGGCTACCGTAATACTCCTATCCATCTTGCTGCTTACAACAAGACCGACGCGTTCTTTACGTGCGTTTCTAGTGGTGTTTTCTTCCATTGTCGTATTGGGCTTGGTGAGCCGTTAACCGTTTCCTCACCAACTACCTTTAAATGTGTGTCAGGCCGCCTTTTCTGCCAGGTGACGCTCCTTCAGGATGGTCTCAAGGCGGGCAATGAAGCGGCGTTTATCACGGAGAATCATGGGATTCTGCAAATCCGCAATCGCATGTTGGAACTGCAACGTCTTGAGCTGCTCTCTTTCCTCTGCAATCTGGGATTCGATCTCTTCCGTGCTGAGATCTCTGATTTCTTTGGCCTTCATGTCGCTATTCCTCAGGCTTTGTAGTCCGGTCGAACGACGACCTTGGTTGCAATCGGAAGTTTCTGCTGAGCCCGACGCATGGCTTCCTTGGCCAGTTCGAGCTCGATGCCTCCACCGACTTCAAACAGGATGCGTCCAGGCTTTACAACAGCCACCCAATACTCAGGTACCCCTTTACCCTTACCCATACGGGTTTCGGCAGGCTTCTTCGTAATCGGTTTATCCGGGAATATGCGGATCCAGACCTTTCCGGCACGCTTGAGGTGACGGGTCATCGCAATACGGGAGGCCTCGATCTGGCGACTCGTAATACGGCCTGGCTCAAGGGCTTTGATACCAAAGTCACCGAAACTGACCTTGGCACCACGGGTGGCCGTGCCCTTGATTCTTCCCTTTTGTACGCGGCGGCGCTTGACGCGCTTTGGCATTAACATGGTATTTCCTCTCTCTTCTGTGCCGGACAGCGCCGGCTTTCAGACTGAAATCGAATGATTAGCGGTTAGAGCGCCCGCGGCCACCTTCGCGACCACCGCGTCCACCACGACCCCGACTGTCGTCACGGCGTCCGCGACGACCGCGTCCGCGGTCGGACTCCATCTGCTGCATCTGCTGGCGCTGTGCTGCAACGTTCGGGCTCAGATCTGGCTTCCCGAGGATTTCCCCACGGTAAATCCAAACCTTGACACCGGTCGTTCCGTAAATCGTAAACGCAGTGGCCGTGGCGTAGTCGATATCGGCACGGATGGTGTGTAGCGGAACACGACCCTCGAGATACTGCTCAGTCCGGCCCATCTCAGCGCCACCGAGGCGACCGCCGACTTTGATGCGGATTCCCTCGGCACCCATGCGCATCGAAGCTGTGATGGCCTGCTTCATCGCGCGACGGAATGACACGCGGCCCTCGAGCTGCTGAGCAATATTTTGCGCCACCAACGAGGCGTCCAGTTCTGGCCGCTTGATCTCGTTGATATTGATTTGGATATCCTTGCTCGTCAGCTTCTTGATCTCCTCACGAAGCTTTTCGACTTCCGCTCCACCACGACCGATGACAACGCCCGGACGGGAGGTGTGGAGCGTGAGGATTACGCGCTTGGGCGTACGCTCGATGATTACACGAGAAAGGCCTGCTCGCTTGAGACGGGCAGCCAGGTAGTTGCGGATTTCATCATCCTCAACCAGCTTCTCGGCGTAGTCCTTGCCGGCGAACCAGTTGGAATCCCATCCCCGGATTACTCCGAGACGAAAGCCGATTGGATGTGTTTTCTGACCCATGGGGGTATGCTCTGATTTATCAGGTAAAGTGGGGCCCTCGCTCAGGCCTCGTTTTCGTCGGCCACGACATCGACGTCGACCGATTCGGCCACGGCGTCGGTTGCGTTCGGATCGGAGACGACCACCGTGAGGTGACATGTCCGCTTCAGGATCGGATGAGCCCGACCGCGGGACACGGGACGAAACCGTTTGAAGGCCGGACCTTCGTCAACCCGGATTTCACTAACGACCAACTGCTCTTCGTCGATGCGCTCATCCT
>JAAZVD010000187.1 GCA_018623785.1 Bacteroidota bacterium
CGATCGGAGATACAGAATACGGGTATCAGCGTTGTCAGAGGAGTGGGAACGTTCACGCTGACTGACGCCGGGATGCGCTTCGAACTCGATGACGACTTCCCTACCCTGTATGACCTTCCTGTTCTAGAAGGATTCCGCCAGAGCCAGAGCCAGAGCTTGGCCGAGTCAGTGCCGGAAATATTGGAGTCGTCAGCTCCCGAGCCAACGGAGCCAGCGTCGTCAGCCCCCGAGCCGGCAACAGCAGTATCGTCAGCTTCGGTGCGTACAGCCGCAATCCGACGCAACAGGCAGCCACGTCGGGACACTCCTCGAACCGCGGTATGGATGGCCGCTGCGCTCATCGTTATCGTCGTAGGCACATTGACTTATCGCTTTCTCTGGAACACGTCCGGGCCAGCGCCCACCCTGGCCGTGATCGACGCCGATGAAGAAGGGCAACTGACGAAAGCCCGTCTGGACTCTGCCGGTGCGGGTGTGCTTCCCGACAGTCTTTCTGACTTGGCGGGGCTTTCTCGTCAGGATGAGAACAATGGCGCGGTTGGGCCTGCCGGTGCAGATACATTCAATGATGGGTTTGAAGCTGATGGCACGAATGAGTTTGCATCCACATCGCAGCGTGGTTCAGCACCATCCGCGTCCTCAACACAGCCTGCTACCGGCGTTGCACCCATAGCCGACGACCCTTCCGCGATCAGTTCACTGTCTCAACAATCCGGCTATTCCGATATTCGGCAAGGTATGGGCGGGTACACATTGATCGTAGGTTCGTCCCTCAAACAGGAAACGGCCATTGCCCTGATGTCAACCGTTACCCCCCTCGGTTGGCCAAGTGGCGTGCTTACCCACGACGCCGGAGACGTTGTACGATACCGGGTTGCCGTCGGGCATTTTCAGACCGCGGTCCTGGCCGACTCTACCAGGTCCCGGTATGCTTCAGAACTTCCGGAAGGCACATGGGTCCTGTCTGTTCGATAGGCCACCATTTTATCTTACCACCCTCAACCTACATTCCCCATGCGGCTCCAAGCCCTTCAGGACGTTAACGGACTACCAGCAGATTCCCTGCAGGCCATCAGCGACTCCTCATCCTTCAGTCAGCTGGATATCATCTTTCAGGCGGGCTGGATCATGGTACCGATCCTGCTACTATCGCTGCTAACCATCTATCTCTTGGTTGAGCGTCTGATGACTATCCGTAAGTCCGCCACCGACAAGCAGGAAATCATGCATCGGATACGTGAGTACGTGGCTTCGGGCAACATCACGGGGGCGCAGGCCTTTTGCGAGGTCCAGGACAAACCGCTGACGCGAATCCTCAAACATGGACTGGAGCGTCTTGGCCGCCCAATTTCAGAGATACAGGATGCCGTGAATGCAGCGGGAAAGCATGAGGCCTTCGAGTTGGAAAAACGCATGGATGTTCTGGCGTCGATTGCAGGCATTGCCCCGATGCTCGGGTTCCTTGGTACGGTTACGGGTATGATCGATGCGTTCCGGGAGATTCAGAGCCTGCAGGGCAACGTCAACCCCAGTGTTTTGGCCGGAGGTATTTGGGAAGCGCTTATTTCAACGGCTGCTGGTCTTGTTGTCGGTATCCTCGCCTATTTCTTCTACAACTACCTTCTCGGACTGATCAAACGACTGGTCAATGATATGGAGCAGTCGACGACGGAGTTCATCGACCTCCTTCAAGCCCCCGCACCCGAAGCGACGGCATCCTCTGACTATTCGTCCCATTTCTGAGATACCGGCATGCCGCTCAACTTCTCGACAGATCGTAAGCCCCTGATGAGCTTTAGCCAAGCCGGCTTGGCTGATATTGTATTGTTGCTACTCATCTTTTTTCTCCTGACCAGCAATTTCATCCCGCAATTCGGAATACAGGTAAACCTGCCCAGAACACAGGCTTCATCGCCGACGGCTGGACAATTCGTTTCCGTGGCGATTACCGCTGACGGTGCGTTTTTCGTCGAGCAGAGGCAGGTCAGCCGGGATCAGTTGATCCCCTCGATTCAAGATGTACTCAACGGTCGCGATGCGCTGGTGCTGCGGGCCGATGAAGACGCCTACGTAAAGGACCTGGCAGATGTAGCATCCGCGGCACGGGCACTGAACCTGCGTCTGTTGATGGCTACTGACCAACGTGTGCTTTCGCAACGCAGATAGCCTCTCCGCTTCTTCAGCCAGCCCCTTCCCGGCGTGACTGGCCACCGACCCGTATGGCCTCTGCCAGGTGATCACGCTGCACGCGGTCGGCTTGTTCAAAAGCAGCCACTGTACGGGCTAATCTTCGAATACCTGCAACGGTTCTCATGGAAACGCCCAGTGAGGCTACTGTTTTGATCAGGGTCTCCTCCTCTTCCTTCTCCAACACAGGGGGTGCCGTGCCCAATCGATGCCTCGTGGTCTCAACGCGTACGGCCCAATCGGAGGAAGGGATGGGAGATCGGTCCAGGTGACGCAGAGGATCCACCCGCATCACCGGGACGTGCATGTCTATTCTATCCAACAACGGTCCGCTGATTCGTGCTCGGTATAATTTGCGCCTCCGGTCAGTGCATGAGCAACGCCGATCAGGACTACCCGCATAGCCACATGGACACGGGTTCATGGCCGCAATCAGCTGAAAATCAGACGGAAACTCCTCCACACCATGAGCTCGCGACAAAGTCACCTTACCCTCCTCCAACGGTTCCCGTAATCCTTCGAGTGCACCGGGGTGGAACTCCGGTAATTCATCCAGAAAGAGAACACCGCCGTGCGCCAGGGATACTTCGCCCGGTCGAAGCGGCGTACCTCCACCCAAAAGACCTGCAGCAGAAACGGAGTGATGCGGCCTGCGAAACGGTCTACGCTCCAGTAGAGCCGTACCCGGTTTGCGCAGGGAATGCAAACACGTTGCCTCCAGTGCCAGTGAGCGCGACCACGAAGGCAGGATACCCTCCATGCACCGAACCATGAGTGTCTTGCCACAGCCGGGCGGACCACTCAACAGCATATTGTGGCCGCCGGCCGCTGCCAGGGCTAACGTCCGAACACAGTTGTCCTGCCCAATGACAGTAGAAAAATCCGGTGCCTCAGACAGGGGCGGTATCTCCGAGGCCACCCCGATTGTGATTGGATCCACGGTCCCTTCCAGAATCTCCACCGCCTCCCGCAGATGACGAACAGCACCGACATGGAGGCCTGGAAAGGCTGTGGCCTCGGGAAGGTTGCCTCGTGGCAAGATTACCGAGTTGAGGTGTTGTTTATTGGCATCCAAAATGGCGGGCATGACACCTTCGACAGGCTGAACCCGGGCATCAAGCGTCAGTTCGCCCATGATCAGCCATGCACGGCTGCGAAGTAGTCTCGTGCTTATCTGTGCATCGGCCGCTAAAATGCCCAAGGCTATGGGCAAATCGAATGCAGAGCCATCTTTACGCGTGTCTGCGGGTGCAAGATTTACGGTGATAGCTCCCCGAGGAAAGGTGTATCCCGCGGAGACTAGCGCAGCACGGATGCGATCCAGGGACTCCCTTACTGCTCCCTGGGGCAGCCCAACGACTGTGTGCCGTGGAATGCCGGGCGAAATTACGATTTCCACGGTGACGCCCGGCACGTGCAGACTGGAAGGATTGGCACTTTGTATTCTGAAGTACCTTGAGCTGGCTGACATCACTTGGCATCCTCTGATTCGTACAGGGCGTTTCCGGTCGGTAACACGACCCCTACTGACTCGACACATAACCTCGGAACGCTGTTCTGCGGGACACGTAACGTCCATTCCCAACCACTGATAGACATGCGTTTCGGAATCACAGGTAATCCTGGAAAGGATAGTCTTTGGAAGCCACTGGCTGATGTGATCGAACTTCTTGATCGGTCCGGTTATGCGTATGTCCTGCATAGTGATATGGCTGTCATGCTTACAAGGCATGGTATGGAACCATCTCCGGACAACGTTGCTGCAAGCGACACCGCCTTCATGGCTTCGGCTGATATCCTGCTTTCATTTGGAGGAGACGGAACACTTCTAAATACGGTGGCGGCATTCGGGAAGGCCTTGAAGCCTATCCTAGGTGTCAATCACGGCCGGCTCGGTTTTCTGGCCAATGTCGAGGGTTCCGAGCTACCTGAACGGCTCAAACTGCTTCGCGAGGGTGACTTCGTGGTCGAGGAGCGGTTGGTGCTGGAGGCCGGATGCAGACAGGGGTCCGCACTTCCGCTCCCTTTTGCGATTAAC
>JAAZVD010000188.1 GCA_018623785.1 Bacteroidota bacterium
GGCTACCCGATCCGATGAGAACAGACGCATCAGGTTATCATCGAGAGAAACATAAAACTGGCTTTCGCCTGGATCCCCCTGACGACCGCTTCGACCACGCAACTGCAGGTCGATACGGCGACTTTCATGCCGCTCGGTACCAATGATGGCCAGACCGCCTGCCTCACGGACGCCCGGGCCCAATTTGATGTCCGTACCACGACCGGCCATGTTCGTGGCAATGGTCACGGCGCCCTTTTGACCGGCTTCCGCCACGATCAGAGATTCCGCTTTCTGCCGATCCTGCTTGGCGTTGAGCACGTTGTGCTTGATGCCGGCCCGGTTCAGCATGCGGGAATACGTCTCGGACGCTTCCACGCTGGTCGTACCTACCAGGACAGGCTGCCCCTTCTCGTTGTACTCGCGGATCTTGTCAATAACCGCATTCAGTTTCTCCCGGCGCGTGCGGAAAACCAGATCGTCGAGGTCCTTGCGGGCGATGGGCCTGTTCGTGGGCACGACCACCACTTCCATGCCGTAGGTCTTGAAGAACTCCTCCGCTTCCGTTTCGGCTGTACCGGTCATACCGGCCAGCTTGTGGTACATGCGGAAGTAATTCTGCAGGGTGATGGTGGCATAGGTCTGCGTAGCCGCCTGGATCTTGACACCCTCCTTGGCCTCGATAGCCTGATGCAGGCCATCCGAATAGCGCCGACCTCCGAGTACACGACCTGTGTGCTCGTCCACAATCATGATCTTGCCTTCCTGCACGATATACTCCGTGTCCTTCTCGAACAGGATGTAGGCTTTGAGGAGCTGCTCGATGGCATGCAGGCGGGCAGCCGCGGCGGAATAATCCGTGTACATCTGCCGCTTCTTCTCGACGAACTCGTTCTTGAGGACCTTGATGTCGTTATCGAGCTTGTTAGCCCGCTTCTCTTCCGTCAGCGAAGCGTCCGCTTCAAGGTTCTCCCGGATGTCACGCTCCTTCTGCTCCTGCTCCTTCTCCATCTCAACCGTCAGTTCGCCGAGATCGGGCATGATGAACAGGCCCTCATCCTGGCCCGCCGCACGGCCTATGAACTCGCGACCCTGCTGGGTCATCTCGATGGATCGCTGCTTTTCTTCGTAGGCAAAGTGCAGCTCCTGATCCACGATGGGCATGTTTTTGGCGTTGTCCTGCAGATACAGGAACTCGGTCCGCTGCCGGAGTGCCTCTACACCCTGTTCCTGCAAGAGCTTGCGCAGCTTCTTGTTGCGCGGATACCCGCGATAGGCTCTAAGCAGCGCCAGGCCCGCCTCTGACTCTAATTCCGAGGCCAATTTATTATCGCCTTTGTCGACAGCCTCGTCGCGCTCCTTGAGCTTACGTTCGGCCTCGGAAACGAAGCCCGCCACGAGCTTCTGCTGGGAATAAACGAGCTTTTCGACCGACGGCTTGAACTCTTCGAATTGACTTTCATCGGACTGCGGTACGGGACCCGAGATGATGAGCGGCGTCCGCGCCTCGTCAATCAGAACCGAGTCAACCTCATCCACGATGGCCATGTGGTGACTGCGCTGCTGCAGGTGCTCCGGGTCGTTGACGAATGAATTGTCGCGCAGGTAGTCAAAACCGAACTCGTTGTTCGTGCCGTAGGTAATATCCGAGAGGTATGCCGCTTTCCGGCCCTCCGTGTGGGGATCGTACTTGTCGATGACATCGACTTTCATACCCAGGAACTCGTAGACCGGGCCCATCCATTCGGAGTCGCGCTGCGCCAGGTAGGGGTTGACCGTAATCAGGTGGACGCCCTGACCAGCCAATGCGTTCAAATAAACCGGCGCAATGGCCACGAGGGTTTTCCCTTCCCCCGTCTTCATTTCGGAGATATTTCCCTGATGAATAGCCACGCCACCGAGCAGCTGCACATCGTAGGGCACCATGTCCCATACAATCTTGGATCCCCCGGCCTCCCACTCACGACCCTTCATCCGGCGACAGGCGTCTTTGGCCACGGCAAAAGCCTCGGGAAGCATGTCGTTGAGGGTGGCTTCCAGCGTGTCGTGCCACTCCTTATCCAGCGCATCCAACTCGTCGTAGAGGCGCTGCCGCTCGGACGGAGAGATCTGATGCTCTTCGCCTGCCTCATCCGTCATACTGCGCTCTTTGAGCTGCCGGTTGACCTCGTCCCGATCAGCCTCGATATCCTTCAGCGCCTCGCGAATCCGAGCCCTGAATTCGTCCGTCTTGGCCTGCAACTGCTCGTCTGTCAGCGATTGCAGTTTCTCGTATTCAGCATTGATCTGGTCGACAATGGGCCAGAGCTTCTTGATCTGGCGCTCCTGGCTGTCGCCGAAGACCTTCTTGAGTAGATTCAGCATGGAGTATGGTATTGGGCCAGCAGCGTCCTATAGTCGCTCGAAAGACGTCTGCCGAGGTCAGGGCATGGCGCCCGGACGAAAACCTGAAAGATACAGCGTGGCTCTCACGCATCCCCGGACAGCAACGTTCCCGTGGCTGCACATATTAAAGAGGCATTCGCAGGAGCGCTGTACTCAGCCAGCACTGTATTCTGCCAGCGCAGCTATGGCCACAGGATTCATCACTGGTCCATCGTATCGGAGTACCTTCCAATACCTCACTCCGATACCTCACTGAGAACCCCTCGACGAACCTGCTGTAGAACACGGCATCCCCCACCCGAAACCGTACCGGTCCCGTGTCGCTCATCTCCAGACCATTGCGCTCATCGCTACTGGCCCTGTGCTGGCTGACCCTGTGGATGATCATGGGGCGGCAGACAGCATTCGCGCAGATCGAGAATTCAGGCTTCCCGGTCCTGCAGCTCGAACCTTCCGCTCGCACCGCGGCAATGGCCGGTTCTTCCAACGCACTTCTTGACACAGGACCAGGATCCCTCTTTGCCAATCCAGCCCTGGTCTCTCCCGAAGCCGATGGGCGCATCGAATTTTCGTGGCTCAATCATCTGTCCGACATCAATGCAGGGTGGATTGCATACGGCAAGGACATGGGGGCGAAGGGTGCCTATGCTGCCGGCATCCGGTACCTGTCCTTCGGGCAGTTCGATGAGCGCAACGAGCTGGGAGAGAAGACCGGGACGTTTTCGGCTGCCGATATCGCCCTGACAGTGGGCGGATCGCGCGCCTGGAAGTCCGGATTCCGTTATGGTGCGGCGCTTTCCGTCATGCATTCGTCCCTGGCCTCCAATGGTGCTACTGGAGTAGGTATCGATGCAGGTTTGATCTATGATGACGCCACACGGCGGCAATCGCTGGGCGCCTCCATCCATAACCTTGGCCTCGTCCTGTCCTCGATTGGGGAACGATCTGACGCGCTGCCCGCCGATGTACGCATCGGTTACACCCGGCGCCTGGCCCATCTACCCCTTCTCGTTTCCGTGACAGGGTACCGTCTCCATAAGATGGATGGCGGACCGGATGACGCCGGCACCATCGCCCGTATTCTGTATCACACCCGACTGGCAGGCGAATTCCAATTCAGCGAGGCCTTTCGCGTCCGATTCGGCTATGACCATCGGCGCCACGATGAACTGAAGATCAAATCCCGGTTGGACATGGCCGGGTTCAGTACCGGTCTGGGCGTTCGGCTTTCCCGCTTTTCGTTCGACTACGCGTTCAACAGCTGGTCCTCACTCGGCGGCCTGCACCGCATCACGATTGCCAGTTCGCTGTAGGGTGATCTGAAACGAATGTGGTCCGCGCCATAGCGCGAGCGTATTCCGTCAGAGCGGACGTCGCTTCAGCGGGAGCGAATTGCGTTAGAGCGGGCGTCGCTTCAGTTCGTCCCGGATTTCACGCAGAAGCGCTACTACCTCGGAAGAATCCCCCGAGCCGGCCGCTACGGGAGTTGGAATAGCCTCCTCAGACACCTTTTCAAGCATCCTGTCCCGCTGACTGAGCACCAAATCCCTGAAACTTTCGGCGTTCTCAATGCCGTAGAGTTTGACCAAGGCACCTTGGGCGGTGGACCCGGCCGTTTCAATGGAGAGCGCCTGAATATCGAAAACACGCATCAACGGTCCCTCAACCATCCCAAGATCCGTGATTTTATCAAGCGGAATGGTCTTCTCAACCAGCACGAAAAAACCCATCCGTACGATGAGCGTGCGTTTGGTCAAAACACACTCCATGCGCTCCAGGTAGCGACCCGTCAGCCACATACCCATCATCCACCAAAGCGGAATGAGCGGAATACCGAAGAGCGTGACACACCGA
>JAAZVD010000015.1 GCA_018623785.1 Bacteroidota bacterium
CGGGGCACCTCACTCCCGAGGCGGGAGCAACGAATACCGACGGCTCGAATGGTACTCGAGCACATTGACGAGGCGCGCACATCCATCCTGGGATTTCACACGGGATACGAGCTTTCCCGGCTTCAAGAAGCCGCAGGCCTCATTGACGAGATCAACAGTAGTGCAACAGCCCTAGAACCGGGCTCGGCAGCCATGTACCGACTGCACGCAGAAATTCGTAATCTCCTGCAGCAGCGCGGAATTACCGTTGCGACGCCTCCGTTTGACCTTGAGGAGGACGGTGGCTAGGCGTACGTATTCAACATGACCGGCATGATGAGCATCATCATGGTTTCGCCCTCCTTCTGGTTGACGGGCGTCACGACGCCGGCGCGGTTGGGCGACGAAAACTCGAACTGCACCTCGTCGGCATCCACGTTCGAGAGTACCTCGGTGAGATAGGTGGCGTTAAAGCCGATAACGAGCGCATCGCCATCGTAGTCGCAGGACACCGTTTCGTTGGCTGCACTGGCACGCTCAAGATCCTCGGCTGAAATGACGACCTTGTCGCTTTCTACCGAGAGACGAATCTGGTTCGTCATCGTGGACGAGTAGAGTGCCACACGCTTGACCGCTGCGAGCATGGTATCCTTGTTTGCCGTCATTCTCTTGTCATTATCGACCGGAATAACCGCCTGATAGTTCGGGTAGGGTTCGTCAATCAGTCGAGCCAGTACCCGAGAGGCTCCGAAGTCGAACCCGGCATAGCCGGAATCCACCGTCAGCGTACACTCGTCATCCGTGGCCACCTTGGCCGCCAGGGAGACCGCCTTCTCAGGGACGATGAAGTCCATGTCTTCCGAAGCGCCCAGGTTATCGAGCTGCAGTTTGACGAGGCGATGACCGTCTGTGGCCACTGCTTTGCCGGAATCGCGTCCAATCTGAAAGTAGATCCCCATCATGGCCGGACGCAATGCATCCCGGCTTACAGCAAAGCTGGTTTTGGTAATGGCACGCTTGAGCAGGGCGCCATCGGTCTGCACCGAGACCGAGTCGCTAAGCTCCGGAAGCGCCGGGTAATCTGCACCGTCGTGCCCAACCATTTTGTAGTGACCCTTGTCCGTATCAAGGACCACATTGAACTCGGCATCGGCGGAGAAACGCACCGGCACGTTGGGCAGTGCTCGGAGCGTGTCAATGAGGCGTTTAGCGGGCACGGCCACCCGCGACGGACCAACCACCTCAACGCTCACATCGATCTTCTGAACGATCGAGATTTCGAGGTCGGTGGCGCTCAGGCGCAACGTGCCTCCATCTTCCTCGAACAGGATACACTCGAGGATGGGCAGGGTGCTTTTGGTGGGGACGGCACCCGAGACAGTCTGGAGTGCTTTGAGAAGTTCAGCGCTGGAAGCGGCGAATTTCATGATCATTACCGACGGTTGAAGGAATGCTCGAAGATACCAAAAGGGCGGTACCGATTGCTACCGCCCCCCGGCAAATTAACGGCTTCTGAGGTCGATCTTGTTGGCAATCTCCTCAATGATCTCCGCAAACTTGGAATCTGTTTCCATCTGGTTCTCTACGCTCATGTTGGCGTGGATGACGGTTGAGTGATCCCTTCCTCCAAAGTGAAGTCCAATCGTCTTGAGGGAGTGCTGGGTCAGCCGCTTGCAGAAATACATAGCTACCTGGCGTGCCTGCACCACTTCGCGCTTGCGGGTTTTAGCCCGTACAAGATCCTCTCCGATCTCGAAATACTCGCAAACAAGGCGCTGGATCTGCTCGATGGAAAGCGTCAATCGAGTGTCTGTTATGAGATCCCGCAAGACATCTTTGGCAAGGGCAAGATCCACTTCGCGCTTGTGCAGGGTGCCGTGCGCCAAAAGGCGGATCAGTGCGCCCTCGAGCTCTCTTATGTTCGATTTGATATTGTGGGCGATGAACTCAAAGATGTCATCCGAGATTTCGATGCCATCCTCAACGGCTTTGCGTCGCAAGATGGCCATCCGAGTCTCGAAATCAGGTGGCTGTAGATCAGCTGCTAGCCCCCACTGGAAGCGGGAGAGCAATCGTTCTTCGATTCCTTTGATATCTCGCGGCGGGCGGTCCGCGGAGAGAACAATTTGCTTGCCACTTTGGTGTAGTGCGTTGAAAATGTGGAAGAACTCCTCCTGGGTCTTCTCTTTGCCCGAAAAAAACTGCACATCATCGATGACAAGCAGGTCAATTTGTCGGTAGAAAAGCGAAAAGTCACTGACCCGGTTGTTCTGGATAGCCTGCACGAATTCGTTCGTGAACTGCTCGCTTGAGACGTACAGGATGGTGGCATCCGGGCGGTTTGCCTTCAGGTAGTTGCCAATGGACTGGATTAGATGGGTTTTGCCCAAGCCGACGCCGCCATAAAGCAGAAAGGGATTGAAACTGGTGCCTCCCGGTTGCTGGGAAATAGCCAAGGAAGCCGAGCGGGCCAAGCGGTTGCAGTCGCCCTCAATAAACCGATCGAAGGTGTAGTTGGGATTCAGATGCGAATCGACCTGAAGTTTTTGAATACCGGGAATGACAAACGGATTGGATATACCGCCATGTGATGCGTCCGACCCTTGGACTCCAAAGCCCGGACCGCTACGACGATTTCCTCCGAACCCAGTGCCGTTTCCGCCAGCCGAAGCAGCTACTCCGGGTTCTCGACCGGCAGCAGGGAGCGGTTGCGGCTCATTGGCTGGTTGGCGAGCTGGCAGCTTCATGATCGTGCCGTCGTACCCCGAATCCTTGTCATCCTGCCCAATGACGACGTCATAGAAGAGGTGACCCTCCGGTCCAAGCACGTTCGTGATGGTTTTCCTCAGTAACCCGAAATAGTGCTCTTCCAGCCACTCGAAATAGAACCGGCTCGGCAGTTGAACTGTCAACTTGATGACGCCTTCCCCTTCCTCCAGGCGCAGGGCTTTCAGTGGCGAAAACCATGTCCGGTAGCTTTGTCGACTCACATTGTCCTGAATGATTTCAAGACATTCCTTCCAAACCGATTCGGCTGTCTTATTCATGATCGTCGCAAGGAGTGATCTCGGCTTGGCTTCCGCACACTATGAGGTGGAGTTTCCACTCCCCCATGCTGTCGGGGTGTCTTTCAAGTACTTTGTGCCAGCTTACAGGGTCCCAATATAAGTAGCTGAATCCGGTGGCTTTACACGATGTGGCTATGAGCAGTCAGCGCGCCGACAAAGCCGGAAATGCCTGCGAGCCTGTCTACGGAAAGGCAGGCACTATGATTGATTCTCGAATTACACAGGTTATCCACATTTCGGCGCCTTTTATCGATGGTAGTGACTCCTTCGCCAACTGTCAAAGAAGAGAGGGGGGATTTCACAGAGCGAGCCACCTGTGCTGATTACCCTCACCGTGCTGATTACCCTCGTTTCCGCACCGCCGCTCCCGTCAGTCGCTTCGGAAAGCGCCCTTCACACGCTTTTCGGCAATACGTACCCCCTCGTTTGATTGCGTACTGCACACCGCTTGGCGTATCTTCGCCCTTCTGTATCCAAAAATCCATCAGCACGAGACCCGTCGTCTGCCTGATTCCATCAAACGGACGCCACCATGATCCCGATTGACATCAGATCCCTTAAGGAAGGATTCCAAGAACTGGAGTTCGCTCCGGCGGCCGATACCCTCGGCCTGGAAGACCCGAAAATGGATGATGTTCTTGTCGAGGCTCAGGTGACCGTAGATGGCGATCAGATTATCGTTCGTGTCTCTGCCAAGGCAACAGCCCACCTGACGTGCGATCGTACGCTGACGCCATTTGATCAGCCCATCGAGGGAACGTACACGGTGTGCTTCATGCCGGAAGCAATGATGGACGAGGATGCAGAGGACGACGACATCCAGTCGCTGCCCAGCGATTCGGATGAAATCGATCTGACTGACATCGTCAGGGATACACTCATGCTGGCCGTGCCTGTTCGCAAGATTGCACCCGGCGCCGAAGACATGGACATTCCCACCACATTCGGTGACACTTCCGAGGCGGAGATAGATCCGCGATGGAAAGGTCTCGAAAAGCTCCGGTCTTCCTAGGAGATGTGTTCCGAAACACCAAACCCCGAGTAACCAACTCGCAGACGCAACAGGTAGCATCATGGCTAACCCGAAACGAAAACATTCGAAGGCACGCACCCGGCAGCGTCGCTCGGTTTACTACAACCGCCTGAGCGCCCCGACGACCATGGAGTGCCCCAATTGCAGCGAAACGAAGCTGATGCATCGGGCGTGTCCGACCTGTGGTCACTACCGTGGCCGTGCGGTTGTCGACCGCGAGAACGCTGGTTGATGCCTCCGAAGGGTGGGTATGTCAGACCGACAGACCGAGCGCTGAGTGGCCTTTGGCCAACGCTTGGAAAATTGGTGTAGCTCCTCGCCCAACGTGTTCCTGAATGTCGGAGCCTGATGGCTCCGACCTCGCCGTCCCCGCGAAAGCACCCCCACTTTCTTCATGCCTACCCGAATTGCAGTTGATGCCATGGGAGGCGACGATGCCCCGGAGGTTGTCGTCGAGGGCGCCGCAATGGCTCTTCGCGCCGAGGGGCGGGATATGGCGCTACTGCTGACGGGACCCGAGGCACAAGTTCGCCCGCTAGTGGGGCGCCTTGATACCTCTGTGCAGGCCCGGATTACCGTTGTTGATGCGCCCGAAATCATCGGGATGCACGAGTCCCCGGCTACCGCTATCAAGACCAAGAAAGCGTCGTCGATTCATGTCGGTCTGGGGATATGCAAGGCCGGCAAGGCGGATGGTTTTGTATCGGCTGGTAATACAGGGGCCGTCATGGCTGGCTCCCTATTCATTCTGGGCAGACTCCCAGGGATCGCCCGACCGAGTGTCATCGGGTACTTTCCGACCCTGAAGGGTACGTGCATCTTGCTGGATGTGGGTACAAATGTGGACTGCAAGGCCGAGCATCTTGTGCAGTTTGCGCACATGGGCGCCATCTACGCCCAGGAGGTGTTTGGCATTGCGAAGGCCAGTGTTGGTCTGCTCAACGTCGGAGAAGAGCCTGGTAAGGGATGCGAGGTAGCCAAAGAGGCCTACCAGGCACTCTCCCAGGCGGAGGGGCTATCCTTTGTCGGAAACGTCGAAGGGCGCGATGTCATGGCCCATGCTGCCGATGTCGTCGTCTGTGACGGATTTACCGGAAATGTGCTCCTCAAGTTCGGCGAGAGTGTAGCGGCTATTCTACCCAAGATGATCGGAGCCGAAATGATGCGCCTGGCCATGCCAGCCGAGGAGCAGGCCGTTGTGGCCAAGGCCCTCAAAGGTGTTCGCGCCCGGTTTGATTACAAGGAATTCGGTGGGATGCCGTTACTTGGTGTCGATGGATCGGTGCTTATCGGCCATGGTGGATCGGATGCCACAGCCATCAAGAATATGATCCTGGCCGCCGACACCATGATCTCCCACAAGGTATCCGAACGTATTGCTGCCTCGGTCCAGAAATGATGTGACCGAGCTGCCCGAACGGGTCGTGCTGGGTTTCAAGAACGCGCCCTCGGCGCATACCCATTGACCCGAACACATTATAATCCGCACCCCATGGAAACACGACGCGCCGCCATTACGGCCATCGGTCACTTCCTTCCAGAGGACCGTCTTACCAATGCCGACCTGGAGAAGCTGGTTGACACCTCGGACGAATGGATCAGGACCCGGACCGGAATCCGCGAACGACGCATCCTGAGGGATCCCGAGAAGGCGACCTCCTACATGGCTTCTCAAGCAGCTCTGGAGCTCCTCGAGAAGCGTAATCTGGACCCCAGCGAGATCGATCTCGTCATTGTAGCCACCGTAACGCCGGACATGTTCTTTCCGGCAACGGCCTGTATCGTGGCTGCCGAAATAGGCGCCGTGAATGCCTGGGCATACGATGTATCGGCCGCGTGCTCAGGTTTTCTGTTTGCCCTCTCGACGGGCGTGCGTTTCATCGAGTCCGGGAAGCACGAAAAGGTCCTGGTCATCGGTGCGGACAAGATGAGTACCATCGTTGATTACACAGACCGCACCACGTGCGTATTGTTCGGAGACGGGGCCGCATGCGCGCTCCTGGAGCCGGGCGCTGAGGGATACGGGGTTATGGACTCCATTGAGCATGCCGACGGCAGTCAATGGTCTTCCCTGTGCATGCTAGGTGGTGGAAGCTTGCACCCTTCGTCGCCTGTGACCCTTGAAAAACGATTACACTTTTTGCACCAAGAGGGACAGCCGGTCTTCAAGGCGGCTGTCAAAGGTATGGCTGACGTAGCTGCAGAGATCGTAGAACGCAACGGTCTTTCCGGCGATGACATCCGCTATCTTGTGCCCCATCAGGCCAACCTGCGCATTATCGATGCCACGGCGCGGCGCATGGGTGTCACGATGGACAAGGTGATGCTCAATATCGAGCGCTATGGTAATACTACAGCCGCTACGATCCCACTGTGTCTGGCCGATTGGGAAGCCCAGCTTCGCAAAGGCGACAACCTGGTGCTGGCCGCTTTCGGGGGTGGGTTCACGTGGGGGGCTGCCTGGGTCAAGTGGGCCTATGACGGCGCGGACGTAGCGTGATCCGCACCACACCGAATTCGTCTTCCAAGCGAATCTGAAGCGACGAAACCCATGAACGCATTCCTGTTTCCCGGTCAAGGCTCCCAATTCGTGGGTATGGCACAGGATCTTTTTGAAGAGAATGAGGCTGCGCGCAGCGTCCTCGAACGCGCCAACACGGTTCTGGACTTCGATCTGACGGACATAATGTTCGGATCGGGGCACGAGGAGGATGCCGATGCCGATAAAGCCCGGCTCACCCAGACGGAAAACACGCAGCCAGCTCTGTTCGTTCACTCCATGGCGGTCATGTCGGCACTACCATCACATGCTTCCACGCCAAAGATGGTGGCGGGTCACAGCCTCGGGGAATACAGCGCGCTGGCCGCAGCGGGCGCCATATCATTCGAAGAAGGCCTGCGGATGGTCCGTTTGCGGGGTGAACTGATGGCAAAAGCAGGCGACATCCGCCCTGGTGCCATGGCTGCCATCCTGGGCATGGCCGATGCTGATGTCGAATCCGTATGCTCGGATGCCTGTGGCGATGGCATCGTGCAGCCGGCCAACTTCAACTCGCCAGGGCAGATTGTCATTTCCGGAGACGTGGATGCTGTAGACCGAGCGATTGTACTGGCCGGTGAGCGAGGTGCCCGCCGGGCGCTGAAGCTGCCTGTGTCGGGCGCCTTTCATTCGCCGCTCATGGATTTTGCGCGCGAGGGATTGGCCGAAGGACTGGCTGCACTCGACATCCGCACGCCCTCCTGCCCGGTCTATTTGAATGTGACCGCTGAGCCTACCACCGACCCTACCGAAATCCGGGAGCGGCTCGTCGAACAGTTGACCTCGCCCGTGCGATGGGCGCAGGCGCTCGTTGCCATGCAGCGTGATGGTGCCACCACATTTGCTGAAGTGGGCGCCGGCAGCGTTCTCTCAGGATTGGTCAAACGTACCCTGGGTCGCGATGTTGATACCCTCTCTTTCTCCACGGCTGCCGATCTTCAGGCGGCCTGAGCCAGCACCTTTTAACACTGCCTGAACGCACCATGAGCAATCGATTCGCAGAAAAGAACGTCCTCGTCACCGGTGGAACCCGCGGCATTGGCCGTGCCATCGTGGAGCGCTTTGCATCGGAAGGCGCCAACGTGGCCTTCACCTATCGCAGCTCGTCCGAAGAGGCCGATGCGCTGGTGAAGGAACTGGAGGCCGCTGGCCACGCGGCCAAGGCGTTTCAGGCGGATGCGGCTGATTTTGGAGCGGCGGAAGCAGCGGTGAACGACGTCATCTCCGAATGGGGATCAATTGACGTCATTGTGAACAATGCCGGTGTGACGCGCGACAACCTGATGCTGCGCATGAGCGAAGAGGATTTTGATGCGGTCGTGGGCACCAACCTCAAGAGCGTCTTCAACTACTCCAAGGCAGCCTATCGCCAGATGATGCGTCAGCGTAATGGTCGCATTGTCAACCTGTCCTCCGTCGTTGGCGTGATGGGCAATGCCGGCCAGACCAACTACGCTGCCTCGAAAGCCGGCATCATCGGCTTCTCGAAGAGCCTGGCCAAGGAGCTGGGCGCCCGGGGCGTAACGGTCAACGTCGTTGCGCCCGGTTATGTTGAAACGGACATGACCAGCGCCCTTTCTGATGCCGCCCGCGATGCCATGCTGGGCTCCGTACCTGCCGGACGTCCGGCATCGCCCGCGGACATCGCCGCTGCGGTCCTGTTCCTTGCTTCCGACGAGGCCTCTTATATTACGGGCCACGTCCTCCATGTCGATGGCGGTCTGGCCATGTAGGCCCGCCACCTCATCTGTTCAACCCACTTTGTATGTCTGAAGGCCCCAAACGGAGCTACATCACCGGAATTGACCTGACGTCACGCGCCCAGGCCGAACGCGCTGAAGCCAAGACCAAGAGTTCATTTACCGAACCCGACCCACCGCTGCCCGCAGCAACGGTCGAAACCCTGCCTGAAACCTTGCGCGAAGCGGTCCAATCCATTGGTTGGTCCAAGCTAATGCCCGTACAGGAAAAGGCGGTTCCCTACCTGCTCGATGGCAGGGACATGATTGTACAATCCCGCACAGGCTCTGGGAAAACGGGCGGTTTTCTGCTGCCGCTGTTCAATCTTCTGGATCCCGAGCTCAAGGCGGCGCAGGCATTGGTCCTTTCGCCGACTCGGGAGCTTGCCAGGCAGATCCACGAAGAGTTCGACCGCCTT
Organism: Bacteroidota bacterium; assembly: GCA_018623785.1. Lineage (GTDB taxonomy): Bacteria > Bacteroidota > Rhodothermia > Rhodothermales > UBA10348 > JAAZVD01. The sequence continues at coordinate 8,778 of JAAZVD010000015.1, forward strand.
CGGGGCGACCACCCGTTCTCAAGCGTGGTCATCTATGGCGGCGTCAAGTACGAGCCCCAGATTCGAGCGCTCAAGAACGGCGCGCAGGTTATCATCGGTACGCCGGGTCGCATCCTGGACCATATCCAGCAGGGGCGTATGATACTGGATGACCTGAAAATGCTGGTCTTTGATGAGGCCGATGAAATGCTGTCGATGGGTTTCTATCCCGACATGCTGAAGCTGGAGCGTTACTTGCCCAAGGACCGGCAGTCCTGCATGTTCAGCGCCACGATGCCCAAGCGGGTGCGCTACCTGTCCAAAAAATTCCTGAACGATCCGGGCTTCCTGTCGCTCAGCAGCGGCAATGTCAGTGTCGATGCCATCGAACACCGGTATTACCGCGTAGATCGTATGGCGAAAGACCGCATCCTGGTGCGCCTGATCGAGATGGAGAACCCTGAGTCGGCCATCATCTTTGCCAATACGAAGCGGGATGTGGAATACCTGGGCACGTTCCTGCAGAACTATGGCTACGATGCCGACAGCATATCCGGAGACCTGTCTCAAAAGGCCCGGGAGAAGGTGATGAAGAAGATCCGCGATGGTCGCCTCCGCTTTCTGGTAGCCACCGACGTGGCAGCTCGCGGCATTGACATCACGGACTTGAGTCACGTTATCCAGTATGACATCCCGCAGGACCCCGAGTACTACGTGCATAGGGCAGGACGAACGGCGCGCGCCGGCAAGACCGGAACCGCCATCACCCTGATTACGATCGAAGAACAACGCAACCTGCTGGCCTTGGCCCAGCGCTACTCCATTCCCATGACACAGCACAACGTCCCCAACGAAAAAGATGTGGAGCAGCGCGTAACCGAACGGCTGACGGTAGTCCTGGAATCGAGTTTCCGCGACAAGTCCCGTATGGAGAAAGAGCGTCTGCAGCGGTTCAAACCACTCGTGGATGCCTTAGCCTCCGAAGAGCCCGAATTACTGGCCATGCTCCTCGATGAGCTGTATCACGAAACCCTGCATAAGGTCTCCCAGCCTGAAGCGGACGATACGCTGGCCAACGCAGACGAGCATCACGATGATGATCGCGGAGGAGATCACGGCAGTGGCCGTGGCGGTGACCGTGGCGGGAAAGGCCGGAGAAGTAATCAAAAGCGCCGTCGGTAATGATCGGGTCGGATGCAGGTCGCTTGATTGTATCTTCCCGGATATCCCATCACTTTCAGCCCATCCGGCTTCCATGAAACGACTTCTCCTTGTCGCCCTGCTGGGCGCGATGCTTTCTGCTGTACAGCCACCTTCGGTGTTGGCCCAGCTGGCCACTGCCGACGATGTATCTGAGGCGGACTTCCGCATCTACCGCGGCGACGGTACGCCCGCCACGATGGCCGATGTGCGCGCCGCACTGGATGGAGTCGATGTGGTTTTCGTGGGCGAGCTACACAACGATCCGGTCTCCCACTACATCGAACAGCGAGTGCTGGAGGGTTGGTTTGACGCCCATGGACACGCGGCCGCGCTTAGTCTCGAGATGTTCTCACGCGATGTGCAGTATATCGTGGATGAGTACCTGGCCGGTTTGATTTCAGAGTCCCACTTCCAGCAGGCCAGCAGTCCGTGGTCGAATTATGAAACGGACTACCGGCCATTGGTCGAGTATGCAAAGGAAAACGGGCTGGCTGTCATTGCAGCCAATGCGCCCCGACGCTACGCGAACATGGTATCCCGTGAGGGCCGCAAGGCGCTGCACTCTCTTTCGGATCAGGCACGCTCCTACCTCGCACCGCTTCCTTTTGCTGCGGCTTCGGAGCGCTATGAAGCACAGTGGAATCAGGTGATGGCAGAAGCCATGGTCGCCATGCAGTCGGCATCGGGAGAAGATGACGCAGGTGCCGAGCAAAGGGAGGCAGCGCATGGGGAGGGGGAGCCCATGCCGAAACATGAAGGCATGCGTCACGGCGATGGCATGCAGCACGGTGAGGGTATGCGGCACGGTGAGGGCATGCGTCACGGCGAGGGGGCCATGGATCATGCTGCCATGCGCGAGAAGCATCACCCGGACATGAGTGACGAGGAGTATGAGGAGATGAAAGCCGAGAAGATGGCCTCGATGGACCACTCCAACATGGACCACTCCAACATGGACCACGATGCTGCCATCGGGCAGACCACACACTCGATGCCCGCTGCGCAACCCCAGCATGGTGGCGGCTCGATGCTGGATGCCCAGTCTCTGTGGGATGCTACCATGGCATGGTCCATTGCTGATCACATGACGCGCACGCCCGGCGCCAAGGTCGCGCACTTCGTGGGGGGGTTCCATGTGGAAACCGGCACCGGTACACCCGAGCACCTGGTACAGTACCGCCCCGGCACCCGCATGCTGTTCATTTCCGTGCAGAGTGTGGATGACCCGTCCACCTTTGATCCGGACGAGCACACCGGCCTTGGCGATTTCGTTGTTCTCGGTGATGCATCCCTTCCCAGGACCTACGAGACCCGAACGCGCTGACGTGCCCATGAGCGCAGCACGACTGTTCGTTGCTTCCCTGCTTCTCTTGATGGGATGCAGGGCGGCTCCGGAAACGGAGTCCCAGCAAACGCTGTCAGAGGTTCGCACCGACGCACACGATGTGGCGTGGGACGTCATGTCTTCGGCTCATCTGCTGACGCTCATCACGCTGGATGAGGCCGGACAGCCCCAAGCGCGTATCCTGGAAGCGCTGCCCCCCGACTCCGGGCGCTTCGACATATGGATGGGTACGAATGCACGCAGCGCCAAAGTGCAGGAAATCCGGGCCAACCCCCGCGCCACCGTGTTTTATCACGTGCCGGATGGCGCCGGTTATGTAACGCTGCGAGGACGCGCGTCGATCGTGGAGGATGCAGAGTTCAAAGAGCGCTACTGGCAGCCGCACTGGACGGCGTTCTATCCCGACCCGGACGAAATGTATGTGCTCATCCACTTCATCCCTGAAGATGGCGAGGTAGTACACCTGGGAAGGGGACTCGAGGGAGACTCCCTGACCTGGGCGGCACCCGAACTGATTTTTTGAGGGGAGTCCCGGGTCCGACGTATACTTTGGTTTCCGTTGTCCGAGACCACTGCGTCGAGCCCATGAACAACGTTCCCGATGTGATGAAAAGCCGTATTCGACTATTTCTGGTGCTACTTATTATGGCCTCTGTAGAACCTGCTCATGCTCAATTCCTGGGACCCGGGGACTTTGACTATCCGGAAATCGAAGAGGAGCGGCGCATCGCTTACGGAGCTGATGCCCTTCAATGGGGAGTGTTGCGGGTGCCGGACGGACCCGGGCCCCATCCGGTCATCGTAATGATGCACGGCGGATGCTGGATGGGGCTTCATCGGCCCCGGAACGTAGAACCGCTGATGGACGCGTTGACGGAGCAGGGCTGGGCAACCTGGAGCTTGTCTCACCGGCAGGCAACCGATACCGGAGGCGGTTGGACGGGTACGTTCGAGGATGTGGGTGCGGGCATTGATTTCGTACGCCGGTTGGCTGAGAACCATGCCCTCGATACGAAGCGCGTAGTCACGATGGGCCATTCTGCAGGGGGGCATTTGGCCCTGTGGGCTGCGGGTCGAACTGGCTACGAATCGTCCGATCAATTGTACGCCGCTGACGCGCTTCCTCTGGCGGGTGCAATCAGCCTGGACGGCATCCCTGATCTCAGGGCCCATGCTGCCCAGGCCGAAAACCCCTGCGGTGATGGGGTATTTCAACTCTTGGATCATGAGCGCCCCGGCCTGGAGGAGCGTTACGATGAGGCGTCATCGGCTGAGCGCCTTCCTCTTAGCGTTCCGCAGCTGCTGCTACACGGCAGAGCGGATTATGTGGTGCCGTGGCAGCAGGTAACGGCCTACGCAGAGGCTGCCCAGCGCGCCGGAGATGACGTCCAAGTGCACATTTTTGAGGCAGCGAGTCACTTCGAGGTCATAGCGCCTGCTTCGAACACCTGGCGGGATGAGATAGCACCGGTATTGTTTGGATGGCTCAATGCGCTGCCTGCTCTCGCTGATGAATAGTCGGTGGGGTGTCGATTCAGGAGCGCAAGCCCACCGAGGCTGATGACCGTCACTATCCCTTGCGAGCCATTGACCGTCTATTCACGGAACAAACGGGGTCAAGAAGCCAAAAAAAGCGTGTTGTAGCCATGAAGGTTTTCAACGCGAGCATTGCATCATCACTCTAACCCCCGCTGTGCCATGGCTGACGAAACGACTCCGACAACAGACGACGCCAAAGCCACACAGGCTGCCGAGGTCCACGAGTTCAAGGCCGAGATGAAGCAGCTGCTTCATCTGATCATCCATTCGCTCTACACGCACGAGGAGATCTTCCTGCGCGAGCTGATTTCGAACGCCTCTGATGCGCTCAACAAAGTCCGCTTCCGGATGCTGACCGACCGCGATGTGGTGGATGCCGACGCGGAGCAGCGGATCGACATCAAACTGGACAAGAACGAGAACACCCTGACGCTGACCGATACCGGCGTGGGTATGTCCAGGGAAGATCTGCTCAAGCGGATTGGAACGGTGGCCTCCTCGGGCACGCTCGAGTTCGTGCAGGAGCTCAAGAAGAAGGAGGGCCCGATGGATGCTTCTTTGATCGGGCAGTTCGGGGTCGGGTTCTACTCGGCGTTCATGGTGGCGGACACCATCACCATCGACACGCGCCACGCGGACAAGGACTCGACGGGCCTGCGCTGGACGAGCGATGGCGGCGGATCGTTCACCATCGAGGAGACGGACCGCATGGAGCGCGGCACGACCATTACGCTCCATCTGAAAGAGGACAAGGGCGAGTTTGCCGAGGAGTGGCGCATAAAGTCGATCATCCGCAAATACTCCAACTTCGTGGACTTCCCTGTACACG
>JAAZVD010000189.1 GCA_018623785.1 Bacteroidota bacterium
AAGAAGCCATGGCCTCCCTTCCCTGCGTGGAGCGGGCTGTACGCGTCCAAGAGAGCTACCGCATTTTGGGACGCCACGGCGAAGAGAATCGGCAGGAGGGTTTCGATTATAACTGTGTGCGATTCAGCCAGGACGATCTGCACGTGTTTGCCGGCTTGTGTGCCGTCGATACGCCGGAGCATGTCGAAATCATGATGAAGGCGCTGAAGCAGCACGGTCAGCGCTGCACGCGCATGGGAGCGTACAAACCACGTACAAACCCATACTCCTTCCAGGGACACGGTGCCGCATGCCTTCCTTGGGTTTTTGAACTGGCCGGTAAATACGATATCCGTGTCATTGCCATGGAGGTTACCCACGAGCGCCACGTTGATGAGATTGATGAGGCGCTGGAGAAAACGGGGTATCCCACTGGTGTCATGCTTCAGATCGGGACACGTAATACCCAGAATTTCGAGTTGCTCAAGCATGTTGGGCGACAAAAACGACACCCTGTGCTTTTCAAACGGGGGTTCGGAATAACGCTCAATGAATCGCTCAATGCGGCTGAGTACCTGGCCAGCGAAGGAAATCCCAACGTGGTTTTCGCGCTGCGCGGTATGAAGAACCAGGGTGGTGATCCTCATCGCAACATGGTGGACTTTACCCACGTCCCTGTCGTCAAGCGTCTGACTCGTATGCCTGTCTGTGTGGATCCATCGCATTCTGTGGGCTCCCGCCAGAGCGCCCCGGACGGTTTACTCGATGTTTTTCATGCCACGGCACAAGGGGTAATTGCGGGAGCCAACATGGTTCTCGTGGATTTCCACCCAAAACCTGCCCAAGCCTTGGTGGATGGCCCGCAAGCCCTCAGGATGTCTGAGCTGGAATGGTTTCTGGAAGATGTGTCTATTGCCCGTGATGCCTATCTGCGACGCAAGAAGGCGGCCGATCGAGCACTCCAAAACAACCTCTGATGCGATGAATGTACTCGGGATTGATATCGGCGGAACGGGAATCAAGGGAGCACCGGTGAACACGCTGGATGGGACACTCCTGGCCGAGCGTCATCGCATTCCCACGCCGGACCCTGCCACTCCCGAGGCGGTGGCAGGTATTGTCGCCAGCATGGTGGACCACTTCGACTGGGATGGCCACGTCGGCTGTACAGTCCCTGCACGCGTTCAGCACGGCCTTGTTCGAACCGCTGCCAACATCCACAAGAACTGGATCGATACCCAGGTGGACGGTCTGTTTTCCCGAGCCACGGGTTGTCGGGTAACGGTTTTGAACGACGCAGACGCTGCAGGACTGGCCTCAATGCGATTTGGAGCGGGTCGCGGTCTCGACGGCTTGGTGTTTTTCATCACGGTAGGGACGGGCATTGGCTCGGCCATGTTCTATAACCAGGAACTTGTCCCTAACACGGAATTGGGTCATTTGCGTCTCAAGGGGGGCGCTGCAGAGGACTATGCGTCCAACCGTGTTCGCAATGAGAAAAATTTGTCTTGGAAAAAATGGGCCAAGCGATTCCAGCGGTATCTGGATCGTATCGAATTCCTGTTCGCTCCCGACACGATTATCCTCGGCGGTGGTATTTCCCGCCCACAAAAAGTCGCCCGCTACTGGCATCACTTATCCACTGAAGCGAATCTGATACCCGCCGAATTGGAGAACGAAGCAGGTATCATAGGAGCTGCAGCCGCAGCAGCCCGCTGAACAGGCGCCACCGAGCCGGATAGCCTCGGCCGTTCCCCCGCCTAGACATCACGGACCTCTGGAGTAGGTAAACCTACGGGTTCACCGCATCACCGTCACACGGTCCGGCACGACCAGCGCTCCCGCCCACTGCCGCTTCAGGACCGCCGCAAGGCGAGCAGCATCTTCCCGCTTTTCAAAATCCCCGACCCGGACGCGGTAGAAAGGCGATCGGTAAAAAGCATACACCGGAATGATGTCAGGAAGCCCCAGCGCATTTCGTTGTCCATCCGAAAGACCCGAGAGCCACCGTTCGACCACATCTTCCACGACGGCTGCTTCGTCCCGCTCCGAGGATGAGAAAACCTGGATTCGAAAGCCCTCTATCTCGATCTGGCTACCATCGTCTGCCGTGCTGTTCATCAAGGATTGCGGGACGTCATGAACCAGTATGTCGTCCACGCGGGGCAATACATCCGGGTACACCTGCAAATCCGCCTTTTCGACCTCAGCCCACGTCGTGGGGCCAACAGGCTCGATAACCAGTTTCTCTTCCAGGACGGGGGCGGTGGCAGAGCATGCAGACATCATCGTCCCAAGCAAGAGCAGCAGATATGCAGCGTGCAATCGAGCCATGATCAGTAGTCGGATGCTGTATGGACGCCCTTTACGATGGCGACGGATGCACTGGCGCCAATACGTGTGGCTCCATGCGCAATCATGGTCTCGGCATCCTCTTTGGTTCGTACCCCTCCGGAGGCTTTGACTCCCATGTCGGGACCTACTGCCCGACGCATCAATGCAATATCGGATGCGGTGGCGCCACCCTTGGCAAAGCCAGTGGACGTCTTTACAAAATCCGCTCCGGCATTTCGGGCAAGCACAGACGCAATCACTTTTTCCTCGTCCGTCAACAGTGCCGTTTCCAGGATCACTTTCACGATGATGGGCTGACCATTACGGCTGCGGTGCCTCCCTGCCTGACGCACCGCTTCGACAACGGCGCGGATGTCAGCTTCCACCTGGTCGTACAAGCCGCTCTTCATGAATCCAACGTTCATGACCATATCAACTTCAGTGGCTCCATCCCTGACAGCACAATCCGCCTCCGCCGCTTTGATTTCCGTCGTCGATGCGCCGAAAGGAAAGCCGATCACCGTGCATACGGCAACGGGAGAACCCGACAACAGATCGGATACCAAACGGACGTTACAGGGGTTTATGCAGACCGAGGCGAAGCAATACGTGCGGGCTTCCTCACAAAGCTCTCGAATCTGGTCTTGCGTGGTGTCCGGCTTCAGCGCCGTGTGGTCGATCATTCGAGCGAGCGGAGGCGCCAGCTCGCAGGCTGAAAATCCATACCAGTCGGGCTGATCGGCACGAACACCAAACCGACTGGCGCCGGCATCTACAAAGGAATGAAGGGCGCCGTGGGAGTGTGCGCTCGACGGGTTTCCGCTGCGAGGTATCGGTGGAATCGCACCGATGGACCGCTCAAACCGTTGCCGGAGGCGGTCGACTATTCGTTGTTGTTCCTGCTCATTCATGAGGCCATGATACGCACAAGACCCAATCAGATTCCGACGTAACGAACGAATTCCGGTTGATAGTGACTACAGATATGGTACAGCGTGGACTACCAGAGCCGACTATCAGCACAGCCGACGATCAGCACAGACTGTCAAAGCGGACTTGGCGCATGCCGGGGCACAATCACGTTCAGACTTCCCGGACGGACGTCGACCTGTATACCCCGCGCCTGCAGGGAGAGGATCTCCCCATCAGCATGGACTGGCAGCCCCTGGTCGGTATCCACGTGCAACGACCGAACCCTCCGGTACGTTACTTCTTTCATCCCGATGTGGCCACCGGATCGGACGCGCGGCATCAACATGACACACCTCGCCACCGAAATACCTTCCACAATGCACGGATCGAGGTATCCATCAGAGATGAGAGCACCGGGGTTTACCGTGTACCCGCCCCCCGAATCAAAGGCATTCCCGACTGTCACGAACATAAGGGGCCCGCGGAACAGTATCTCGCCTTCGCAATGTCCATCCCGCACGGTGGCATTCCCGGAGACCCACGTCCGCAGCGCATGCAGGATGGCCAGGGTGTACCCCAAACCGAACGGATAACCTTTGTATTTGGGCGCAATGACAGCAGAGTGGGCATCAAAGCCAATGCCGAGCGCATTGACGAAAAAACCCTCCCTCATGTGACCTTCCTCGTGCCAGGAAACATGACCCGTATCTACCGCTTCGACGCGCCCATCAACAAGCAGTGCCAACGCCTCGCGCCAATCCACAGGCACGTGAAGTGCACGAGCAAAATCATTCCCAGACCCCATTCCCAAGACGCCCATCGGCGTTTCAGACCCAACAGAGACCAGTCCCTCAGCCACCTCGTGCACCGTCCCATCCCCTCCACAAGCCAATACCATATCGATGTCGGCCCCGGCTGCAGCAGCAAGGGCCTTGGCGTGCCCTGGGTGTTCGGTCACGCAAACGGT
>JAAZVD010000190.1 GCA_018623785.1 Bacteroidota bacterium
AACTGGAAGACCTCTCCTTGGCCTACATCCACCCCGAGGAGTTCGAAGAGATAACGACGGGCCTTAAGAACAGCCAGAGTGAGCGCGAGGGGTACATTTCCCGGTTCATAGAACCATTGAGGCAGCGCCTCGAGGACGACGGATTCAGCTTTGACGTCTATGGACGCTCAAAAAACCTGTACTCCATTTACCGAAAAATGAAGCGGCAGGATAAGCCGCTCAGGGAGATCTACGACATTTTTGCCATCCGAATTGTCCTGGATGGGGAAGGGCCGAAGGGTAAGGAGGATTGTTGGCGCGTGTATTCCATCATCACGGATCTGTTCAAGCCAATCCCTGAGCGCTTCCGCGATTTTATCTCGGTACCAAAGTCCAATGGGTACCAGAGTCTGCACACGACGGTTCTGGGCCCACAGGGGCGGCGTGTCGAAATTCAGATCCGTACGCGTGAGATGCATGAAATAGCCGAAAAGGGAGTTGCAGCACACTGGAAGTACAAGGAGGGGGTAGAGTCGGATGACACGGAGATGGATCAGCTCCTTACCTGGGTTCGCGATTTGTTGGAAGATCCAGAGTCGGAGACGGCAACGGATTTCGTGCGGGATTTCCGGCTTCATCTCTATGACGAAGAGATCTACATCTTTACCCCGAGAGGTGATCTCTTTACGCTGCCCGTAGGGGCGACGCCCGTAGACTTTGCTTATCTCGTTCACACTCAGGTTGGATTTCACTGTATTGGAGCCAAGGTCAATGGAAAAATGGTACCGCTCTCTTATGCACTCAAGAGCGGCGACCAGGTCGAGATCATTACGTCCAAAAAGCAGACGCCCAATCCCGATTGGGTCAAGTTTGTCGTTACCCAGAAGGCGCGTTCCCGCATCCGGCATTGGATTAACCAGAAGCGGAGGGAGGCGCAGACCCATGGAAGAGAGATCTGGGATAAGCGCTCAGCTAGGGTCGGATTATCCGTTTCTGATCAGGAACTGGCCCGGGTGGCGGTGCGACTCAAGTTTCCGAACATGGATCAGTTGTTTTACGAAATCGGTTCGGGGCTCTATGATGTAAATGATTTCATCAAGTCTGTCCAGTCAGCCCAAAAAGAGGAGGAAGCTGCCAAGACAGACGACGACACGTTACGTTTGCAGTACGAGTCGTTTTTGGACAGCGCCCAGACGACAGGCAAACCAGCACTCCTCATCGATGGCGAATTACACTCGGATATCGCTACCGATTATGCTACCTGCTGCAGTCCGATACCGGGAGATTCCGTATTCGGATTCCTCTCCCGTACCGGAACGATCAAGATCCACAGGATCAGTTGTCGCAATGCGCCCAACCTGATTCTGAATAGAGCGGATCGCATCATATCGGTTGAATGGAGTCGGCAGAAGGACGTGCAATTCATTGCTGCACTCCGTGTCATGGGAGAGGATCGCGTTGGTATCCTGAACGATCTGACACAGGTAATCTCCAAGAATCTGAAGACGAACATTCGTTCTATCACGATTTCAACAGATGATGGCGTATTCGAAGGCAACCTCGTACTGTTTGTGCATGACCTAGATCATTTGCGTAACCTGATAGATCGCATCAAGCGCATCCAGGGAATACACGGAGTGTATCGATTCGAGGAGCAGGGCGACGAATCATGATGCAATAACCCGTTGTAAAACTTGATTTTCGGACATGGGTTTCTTTTCTTGAAAGGCTGTGAATACAATACTCCAAACGGCCTTTCTCCCATGACCATGAAACCGAAAACGCTGACCAAGAAAGACGTTGCGCGCCGCGTTTCGGAGCTCGTTGATGAACCTATCTACAAGTGCGAGCCATGGGTTGGCGCTGTCATTTCCTCCATTGGTCAGCTTATGATGGAAGCTGACCCGGACATACGTATCGAGTTGAGGGATTTTGGCGTATTCGAGGTCAAGAAGACCCGGGCCAAGCCCAAGGCACGTAATCCGAAAACCAACGAAACCGTATTCATACCAAGTCGGCGCAAGACCCACTTCAAGCCGAGCAAACGTATCAAGGCTGTACTCCAGCAACCACTCGCGGAGTTGGACTATGCGGTGCCTCACGGCAGTGCGGATTTTGAGTCCGAAGAAGTTGCCTTGGCTGAATAACATTCCAAGAACCCAGTCGTGGATCAGCGAGGTCCTGCCATGAGTCCAGCCGGCCGTCATGTAGGTGTCGACTATGGCACGAAGCGGGTAGGCTTGGCCATGTCAGATCCGCTGGGTTTGTTTGCACAGCCGGTGGGGACATTTTCCCCAACGGAAGCCCTTGAGAGACTCGATGGAATTCGCCAAGAGAGCGGCATCAAGAGTATTGTTATCGGCTGGCCGCTGGAAGAAAATGGATCCCACGGAAGGATGGTTAAGCTTGTAGCAGAGTACATTCGTCGTCTGCAGAAGCGTTTGCCCGGAGTTGAGATCGTGCGACGTGACGAGCGTTTCTCCTCAGAGCGTGCCAAGGAACTGATTCGGACCGGGGAGCGTCCATCCATGCGTTCCACTGGGCGCTCCCGTATCGATACAGCTGTTGCCGGCCTGCTGCTCCAAGAGTACCTGGACGAAGTAATCCATCCCGAAAACGCATGATCCTGCCCATTTACCTGCTGGGGAATCAAGCACTGCGTGAAGAGACTGTCACGCTGGAGGCTGACTCGGCTGCTGTGCAGCGCCTGATCGATGACATGATTGAGACGATGCATGCAGCCAAGGGAATAGGCCTGGCCGCGCCTCAGGTCGGTCGAAGCGAACGATTGTTTGTTGTGGACGTGTCTGCGATGGCAGATGACTTCGAAGAGACCGGGATCCCGTTACCTGAGCAACCGATGGTATTCATCAATGCTCAGATCGTTGATGAATCCGAAGACGACAGTGAATACGAGGAAGGCTGCCTATCCATCCCCGATATCCATGAGGTGGTAGTCCGTCCCAAGGCTTTGACACTGCGCTACCTGGATCGTGACTTCAAGCAGCATGAGCGGACGTTCGACGGCATGCTGGCCCGCGTCATACAGCATGAGTACGATCATGTAGAGGGCGTTCTATTTATTGACCATCTGACAGCCTTCAAGCGTCGATTGCTCAAACGTCGTCTCGAAGAAATTCAGCATGGGCACACGGCGGCGGATTACGTGGTTCACGCCAAAGATCAAGGTCCGATCGAGCCGGCAACCGATTGATTTCTGGTGTCAGGAACGTCGGCTGGTTATCATGATAACCACAAAAAGGGCCGCCTGAACCAGCACGATCATTGCCCCCGTGGGAACGTCCAAGGCTACGGACAAGACCAGCCCCACAACGGTTGTACCGATGGCGATGGCTATCGAAAGGCGGGTCATGCCGCCAAAGGTACTGGCCAGTAACCGTGCTGAAGCCGCTGGTACGACAACCCAGGCTGCAACCAGCAGGATGCCGACCACTTTCAGGGATACGACAATAGTGGCAGCCAGCATGGTAATCAGCAGCAGGTCCCGGTTGCGCGTGGGAATACCGCTGACCTTGGCCGCCTCCTCGTCAAACGTTGCGTATGCCCAATCTCCCCAGAGGCGAGGTAGCGTTGCCAGTCCAGCACCAACAAGCAGGGAGCTTATACCCAGATCAGTAGTCGTGACGGAGAGGAGAGAGCCAAAGAGATAGGAAAAAGCATCGGCATTGCGGCCTGTAGACAAAGAGAGGAAGAGGATGCCAAGTGCCACCGAGACAGAAAAAAATATGCCGATGGCGGTGTCGGCAGCCAATCGCGTGTTGTCCCGAATCCAGGCGATGCCAATACCGACCAGAAGGGTGAAGGGGATGGCAATCCAGAGCGGCTGAATGCCCAGGAAAAGTCCCAGTGCAATCCCTCCAAACGCAGCATGACCGAGACCTGCACCCAGAAAGGAAAGTCGTCGCTGTACAACGAACACACCGTAGTATCCGGCAAGAGCCGAGAGCAGGACACCAGCCAAGAGAGCCCTGAGCATGAAGGGTTCCAAAAGGACCTCAAGCATGATCGTGCCCTCCGCCAAAAACGCCGTGAGCATGACCCTCGTGACCGAAAGCGGTCCGTAGGGCAGTCTCATTCATGGCATCCTTCGTAAGGCCGTAGCTGATGATCTCCTGGTTCAGTACGAGGGCATGGGAGGCGTGGTGCAGGGCCACATCCCAATCGTGCGTA
>JAAZVD010000191.1 GCA_018623785.1 Bacteroidota bacterium
TATCCGCCAAGGCCTTCTCTGGATGGATGTACCGGCGCGATGGCAGGGTGGCAAAGCCCCGTTCAGCCCGCTTTTCGACCCACAGCACCTGGCCTCCGCCGTTGGTTTTGGCGCCATGCGGACGATCGGAGATCTGCTTGTGTCCTCGGTGTTCTTGCTGGTGTTCGTAGCCGTATTTCTTCGGGTTACCCTTCCAATCAGGCAGCGGGTGCACGCGGCGCTACACTTCGCATCGGGCAGATTTACCCTCCGCATCTGGCTGTTTCTGGGAATACAGCAGCTGCTGATCTGGAGCGGCGCTTTTCTCTTGTTCGAGGCGGCTCACCACGCTGTGCTCGATGCTACACTGGATTATTTCGAGCGAAGCGGCCTCGTACCGGGTCGTTTGGTATTGGTCGTTTTTGCAGCCCTGCTGCTGGCCACCTTTGCCGTAGTCCTGCTGCTGGCTAGACTCTCCTGGGTGCTTGCCGAACGTTTTGCCCTCACCAAAGCGGATCTGCCCAGTCCGGGTCCCTTGTTGGGGGCCATCGGGATTGTCCTCGTGCCAGTGCTTCTTATCGACGGCATGCTGGCAACGGACAGCGGTGTACCCATCGTGGTCCTCCTCATGATTACGGCGGCAACCTGGCTGGCCGCCCTCATTGGTCCAACGCAACCCATCCGGCAGTCTCCCATCGTGGCGTTGAGGCGGATCGTGCCCATCATCATCCTGACCTCCATCTTCCTGTTTCCCATGATGGAAATAGCGTCCGAGGACAAGGCACGCCTTCGTATGGAACAGGCTGCGGTATCGTTTCTTGCCGACCGTGATGCCCGAGCCATGTTTGCCATTACCGAGGTGCTGGATGCGTCCGGGGAGCCGGATTTCACCCGGTCCCTCAGCGGGCCGGATTACCAGGAAGGAGATGACGCCGCATTCGGTCAGCGGTCGCGACTGGATTCGCTGGCTGGGTCCCTTGCCACGGGTTTCATGGCTGGAGCTTTATCCCGCTACGATGTAACCGTGGCTCTTTTTTCTGACCAGGGACGCCTGCAAGGTCGCCACAGTACGGTGCCCCGACGTGTACCCCGTTCCACAGCGGATGCCGAGGAAGAGACAGAATTCGAATTGTTTGCGGCCATGTACCGGGAAATCGGAGCCACCGGGAATATGGTTGAAAAGCTCACGGGCTCAACGGATCAGAATCGTTTTCGCTACGCCGGATTCCGGCGCCTTGAGACGGGTGGTTTTCTCCTGGTTCGGGCCGAGCAGCGGGCGCTTACCGGGGCAGACAGAACACCTTTTCCGAGGGTGCTCGTGCCCGTAGGGTATTACGGGGATCGGTATGCCGATCTCTCCATCGCCGAGTTTACGGGTGGCGTCTTGTCCCGGACCGAGGGCGAGCATCGCGGTCGCAGCCTGTTGGATGGTGCCATCGTTGAGGCGCTTCAACGCCAGCCCGACCTATGGCGGCGTGAATCGATTCGGGACCGGACCTACCTCACGTACTATCGGGTGCGTCCGGATGCGTCCCTCGACGATGCCCAGCAGGTTACCGCCGTACGGCGCAGCGTACCCAATATCTTCGACCGGCTGTATCATCTGCTACGTATCATCGTGGCCGGTTTGCTCTTGTGTCTGCCCATCTACGTTGCGGGCATTCTCCGCCGCCTGCGTCGCAGGAGCCCTCAGCCGGCAGGGCGGCATTTCCGGGATCGGGTGCTGAACGCTTTCTTTTCAGTGGGGATCATTACTGTCGTAGCCATGGGATTGGTCGGGCTCCGCGTTGTGACCGGAGAAAGCGAACGGGCGGTTGAATCGTGGCTCCGGCAGCATCTGGACCGGGTAGAGGAATCCCTTGAATTGGAGGTTCAGGGAGAGGAGCTGCCGTATCGGGTAATGGATCGTATCAGTGTCGACTCCCTGGCCGCCCGGATGGGCGTGGACCTTGTGGTCTACGACAATCTGGAGGTGGAGCAGGCATCCCGCCCCGAACTGATCCGGGATCGGCTGATTGAGCCCAGGTTACCTATCGAGGCGTATGAGGCGCTTTATTTCGACGGATTTCGCTTCGTTACCGTGGATGAGCGGCTTGGGACGTTTGCCTATACCGCCGGTTACCGCGCCCTGACCGATGAGCAGGGCCTGCCCCGCTATGTGGTGTCGATTCCCTCCTTGCCCGAGCAGGAGCGCATCGAAGAGGAGCGCGCTCGGACCGTGGCTTACCTATTCGGAGCGCTGCTTCTGCTGGTCCTCGTAGTCATGATCACGGCCTCGCTGCTGGCCAACGCGCTCACACGGCCCATCGCCCGCCTGAGGACGGGATTACAGTCCGTGGCGGCAGGGCATTTCGAGCGGATGCCCCCGATAGAGTCCGGGGATGAGATTGCGGAGTTGGTGGACTCCTTTAATACCATGCAGGACCAGCTTAAGGAAAGTCGGGACCTGTTGGCCCAGCAGGAGAGGCAACTGGCGTGGCGGGAAATGGCGCGGCAAGTAGCGCATGAAATCAAGAATCCCCTGACCCCCATGAAGTTGTCCATCCAGCATCTGCGTTCGGCCTTTGACCGCCGAGCTACGGACGGATCGGACGAGGAGCGCTTTGCAGGCAAATTCGGGCGGACCACCACTACGCTCATTGAGCAAATCGACACGCTGGCCCGTATTGCGAACGAGTTTTCTTCGTTCGGTCGCATGCCGACCCAGATCAAAGAGGAAATGGACCTCAATACGGTCATTGAGGAAGCCGTGGAGCTGATGCGGGCAGAGCAGCACGTGGCCATAACGAGCCAGTGGGCGGGAGGTCCGTTATGGATTTTGGGAGATCGCGAAGCCCTGCGCCGTGTCTACGTCAATTTTCTCAAGAACGGAATCCAGGCAGTACCCGACGACCGTCCGGTACGGATCCATGTCGAGACGGTCACGGAAACAGACGATGCCGGTCGTATATGGGCTTTGGGACGCGTGACCGATAACGGAAGCGGTATCCCTCGCCACCTGTGGGACAAGATTTTCGTTCCCAGCTTTTCTACCAAGACCAGTGGTACAGGGCTGGGACTGGCCATTGCCAGAAAAGCCATTGAAAACATGGACGGAGACATCGGGTTCGAAACGACCTTTGGGGAAGGGACGACGTTCTGGGTTCGAATTCCCCTGTCGGTGGAGATCAACGATCAAGAAGGGGTCGATTGATCGGCCTGTGTGTTGGGACTATCTTTCGACCCCGTCCCTTTGATTACTCACTGCCCTGAACGGGCCTGTATGGACCCTCTTCCATCGGAAACGAACGCGGCTGCTGGCCATTCCGCACGGCTCGACATCCCGTCATTCGCCCAGCGCTGTCGGGATGCCTGCAACGACGAGTGGGAAGCGGCCTCCGCCCATCCGTTCGTCCGCTCCCTCATCGACGGAACCCTCGACGCCCAGCGGTTCCGGTTTTATCAGATGCAGGATGCCCGGTATCTGGAGGCCTATGCCGACACCTGCAGTATCCTGTCCACCCGCTTCGTGGCGCCAACGGATAAGCTCTGGTTCATCGACGGTGCCCGTCTGGCCATCGTTGTAGAGCAGGAATTACACGCCGGGTACGGCAAAGAACTGGGGTATACTCCGGACGATGTGGCCGCTCTGGTGTGCTCACCCAACAACACGGCCTACCAGAACCACATGCTGCAGGCAGCCGGGCGCCGTTCACTCGTTGAGGGTCTGGCGGCACTGGCCCCGTGTCCATGGCTGTACACGGATATCGGCATGCGCATGCTGGACGAACTGGGTAGTATTCCGGACGATCATCCGTATGCCGCATGGCTGGCAACCTATGCCGATCCCTCGTTCATGACGTACACGAGCGAGCTGTTGAGCATCATGGAACGGGTGGCATGTGAACACAACGGCGCTTTGCTGGATGCGGCCGTCGAGGCGTTCCGTCAAAGTGTTCGCTACGAATGGAAGTTTTGGGAGCAGGCATGGACCCAGCAAACTTGGCCCGTGTAAATCCATGCAAGCAATCCGTACCGAACCATCGGACGGCTATGCGCCGGCGTGCCACTACAGAGGCTGATCAGACCCCATGAGAGCAATTGTCATTGGAGCAGGCGTGGTTGGATTCGACGTGGCCAAACTGCTGTCGCAGGCGGAGCACGACGTTGTTGTGGTCGATACCGACGCCGATGCTCTGGCGCATGTCAA
>JAAZVD010000192.1 GCA_018623785.1 Bacteroidota bacterium
AAAATACCGGCCCCGCCCACTACAGGGTCCGGTACGTTGGGAATCTCCCCTGGCGACAATAGTCCACCTCCCTGCTGAACCTGCTGGTAACGCTGGCCATCATACAGATTATCGTCCAGGATACTCATGGTAATCTGTGTAGGGCCGTAAAAGGCCACCGCAAACCATGGAAGTCGTACACGCAGAATACCGTCTGGTAACACGTCGTAGTTACCCTCATTGATAGGAGGAGAGGTAAAACGCGCCAGCGCAAGCTGATCTTCCGGATCGAATGTCAGCGGCTCCCCACTCTCAAGCTCTTCCCGGTCAAAAATGAGGTCTCTGTAAACCGGTACCAGGTTTTCCGGCACGGGATTGTCGTTGGCGATGGTAAAGACGAAAATCGACTGCCGATCTTCAAACTGGCTTCGGGTAACGAGGTAGGAAAATTGCTCGGGGTCCTGATATTCGATGACCTCGTGACTGACTTCGAGCAAATAAAAGGCTTCCGGTACCGTGGTCTCCGAGGTTATGGGTTGGAGGCCGGCGGCTTGTGCGCGTAAGCGATAACGTCGCTCCGGCAACACAGTATGATCCACATCCGTCACGAACATGCCGGGTGCTTCAATGGTGCGGCGGTATATGAACGTTTCCTCCACGCCACCTTCTTCCGTGAGTAATTCGATCTGTACCTGTGCGTCCTGGACAGCCGTCCCGGCGCTCGTCCACGTGGCATCGATGTCCAGACTGCGGGAGAGCCAAACAGGCGGAAGGGATTCTCCCGCGACAAGATAGGATTCCACCACAAGCTCGTCCTCATGCGCGGATGGACTCGTCGTATCACATCCCGCTATAAACAGCACCAATGCCGCAAGGACGCCCATCGTCAGGATTAATGTTGGGTTCTTCATATGACCGTCAGAATCGTAACGTGTAGGAGAGATTGGGAACTGGAACCGGTATCTGGGGGACAACATCCCTGGAGATCGTACCGTCCTGCTGGAAGTCGTAGAAATAAAACCAGACGTTGCGACGACTGTAGGCGTTGATGACCTGGATCTGCAGTTCGGACTCCGCGCCAAAGAGCGTCCCACGACGGGTAAATCCTACGTCCAACCGATGGTATGCCGGTAAACGTGCACCGTTGAAGGGCGAGACAAGCACATCGGTCTGTTCGGCCTCGAAAGGCGAATTGCTCAGCCGATACTGGGAGGCTGGGCGCGTGTAGGCCTGGCCGGTGGCGTACGAAAAAACGGACGTAAACTCCCATTTTTTGGTGATGCGCGCAGTGCCTGTGATGTTCAGATCGTGAGTGCGGTCATACTTGGGCGGGTAGTACGCATTGTCATTGATCGTCGGAAAGCGTCGTTTGGTCAGACCGAATGTGTACCCGGCAAAACCGGACAATGGACCGATTCGTCCCTGAACAAAGACTTCACTCCCCGTTGCATACCCTTCTCCGATGTGGAACAGCTCATCGTACCTGAGCCCGGCCACATCCGGCAGGAAGGGATTCAGGGAGAACAGGTCCTTCATGGTACGATAGTAGGCTTCCCACTCCACGCGAAATCCAGCACTGGGTGTGAACTTGAGCCCTGCAACCAGCTGGTCGCCGTAGGATGGGCGAACGTTCTCGGCGGCAGAGAGCCAGACGTCAAGTCCCGAGAACGCCTCATTCGTGACCAGGGTCAGGAACTGGTGGTACCGACCCGTTCCCACCTGGGCAAACAGCTGGTCGGAAAGTCGTCGCTCCACCGACAATCGCGGCTCGACGCGCACATGGCTGCCGTCGCTGAAGTAGGCTCCTCGAAGGCCGGAGGTAATCGTCCAGTCCGACGTGGGCCGGTAGACGTACTCCCCGAAAATGTTCGTATAGAGGGCTCTCGTCGCAAGATTCAACCCTTCCAAACCATCAAACACGCTGCGGAAATCAAAGCGGAAATTTCCGGTCCAGAAACCAGCCTTGAACTGATGCCGGGAATCAGGCAAGTACTCAAAGTCGCCCTTCACCGAATAGTCCCAGACATCGTTGGTCTGAAAAATTTCGGTGGTGGCAAACTCGAACTCGGGCTTGCTAAAATACTGGCTGCCCGTCAGGGTAAAGTTTGAAAACAGCCGATCTGAAAAAAGGTGGGTCCAGTTGGTACTGATGGTTCTGTTGCCGTAGCGCAGTCTGGCAGCCACTCCGTCAGCAATAGGGACATCAACCACATCCTGCCCAAGGTAAAAGGACGTCGATATCCGGTTGTCCTGGTTCAGATCCACATTGACCTTACCGTTGGAATCGTAGAAGTAGAAGGTGTTGGGAATGCCTTCAATATCCTGGTTGCGCGCAAAGGCCAAGAGTGGCTCCACGGTAGACCGACGGACCGCAAGCATCCAGGATCCTTTCCGGTGTGGCCCTTCCACCAACACTCGGGACGCCAGCAGACCAAGCGAAATCGACCCTGCACGCTCGCGGCGGTTGCCATCCTTGTTGTAGATGTCAACGACAGACCCGATCCGTCCGCCATACTCCGATCCGTAGGCGCCTTTGTACAGGCGCACATCCTTGATGGCATCCGGATTGAACGTGGAGAAGACGCCAAAGAAGTGAGTAGGATTGTATACCGTCGTACGGTCCAACAGAATCAGGGTCTGGTCCGGACTTCCGCCCCGGATATAGAGACCACTCGAAAAATCAGACGCTGACTTGACGCCGGGCAGGAGTTGCAACGATCGGAAGACATCTGGCTCCAGGATGGTTGGAAGTTGCCTGATGGTCGCTGTCGGCATCTTGCTGACGCCCAGGCGACGCTGTTCCTCCTCCGTGTCTGCCTCCGCCGTCACGACCACCTCATCGACCTCGAATTCCTGCGCCAACAGGTCCACATCTCGTCGAACGGACTCGCCAGCCGCCAACACAATGGTCAACTCCAAAGGCTGATATCCGATGTAGGAGAATGGCAGGATGTACTCCCCCGCCTGCAGTCCGGTCAGCGTGTAGTATCCACTGTTGTTCGTGGCTGTACCAATAAGCGTATCCTTGACGCGGACGTTCGCCAGCAGAAGCGTCTCCCCGGTGTCTGCATCGCGAACAAATCCGCTGATAGAAGCATCCTGCGCCTCAGCGCGCGGAGGGCTCAAGAGCAGGAGCAGCAAAAGCGTCCAGGGAATGTTCCTGACATGTAAAAAGCGCATGCGTTCCGTACGTAAAACAGGGTTATTGACGTCATCAATGACCTTCTGTACGGCAACGGCCCCAGTGGTTTCAGGGGACTGGCAGTCGATGGTGGGTTCCCGCCATCATTCACTACATCTTCGCTTCCATGCGCCTCGTTAGCGGGGTCCTGTCAAGGTTTACTCGGGGCCCTTTCCCGGACCCCCGGAGAAAAAGAATTCATCCTGGTCCAACCTGATGTGCCACAACACGTTGAAAGAGTAATAAGACCTGCTTCAACCGGTGGCTTCAGGGGATGCCATTTCGTATATTTTGAAATCGATGCTTCCGCAATGTGACCGGCGTCATACAAGCGGAAGATTCAACAGGAATTACCCCTTCACAGCGTATCTCGCGCAGCCCCGACTGCGCTCCAGCGGATGGACGAAACCAGCGGAACCAACCTCCCACGCATCATTCCGATCAACATCGAGGAGGAAATGAAATCCTCCTACATCGACTACTCGATGTCCGTCATCGTGAGTCGAGCCCTCCCCGACGTTCGGGATGGGTTGAAGCCGGTCCACCGGCGCATCCTCTTCGGGATGAACGAACAAGGAATGGGCGCGGGCTCCTCGTATAAAAAGAGCGCACGTGTGGTGGGTGAGGTACTCGGTAAGTACCACCCCCACGGGGATTCGGCCATCTATGATACGATGGTCCGCATGGCGCAGGATTTCTCCCTGCGCTACCTGCTGGTGGACGGACAAGGCAACTTCGGGTCCATCGATGGCGACGGCGCTGCGGCTATGCGTTATACCGAGGCCCGGATGACGCGCTTGGCCGAGGAAATGCTGAAAGACCTTGGCAAGGAGACCGTCGATTTCCAGGATAACTTCGACGGCTCGCTTCAAGAACCCGAGGTCCTTCCCGCCGCCATCCCCAACCTGCTGGTCAACGGATCGGATGGTATTGCAGTCGGGATGGCCACCAAGATTCCGCCACATAACCTGACCGAG
>JAAZVD010000016.1 GCA_018623785.1 Bacteroidota bacterium
CGCCACCGGAGCGGTTGCCGACCAGGTAGGCAAAGCCCGTTTCCTCGTTGATGACCACGTTGTGCGTCGACGCCGTACCATCGTAGCGGGCCGTCTCCGAAAACGTGACCGGCATGTCGGCCGGGGCCACGTCACGAAGCTGAGTCAGGTCGAAGATCTGCAGGCCATGCTGCTCGGCGCCATCAGCCACCACGAATGCGTGGTCCTTGTAGACCTTGACATCGCGCCAGCCGGAGCCCGGAGAGGAAGCCGTCTTGGGCATCTCGCCGACCCAGACCGGATTGCCTGGGTTGGAGATATCGATGAACGAAACGCCTTCCGTGCGGCCGAGGATAACCCACTCTTTACCGGTTTCGGGATCTTCCCAGCCCCAGATGTCGGTCATGCCCACGCCACGGTCTTTCGACACATCCCCCACGCTCATGAAGGACACGAGGTCCACGTTATCGCAGGCAAAGCCCTGAGCCGAGCCATCCTCACACTCAACTTTATCGCCCGAGTAAGAAGCAAAACGGATGACTTCACTTTCCAGCGTGGCTGTATGGTTCCAGCCGCTTTCCGTGGCCTCCCAAACCGAAGCCACACCGGCTTCGTAGTCGGCGGAGGGGCTGCCGATGACCGCCGTGGTGCCATCGAAGGCAACACCTGTCCCGAAGCCAGGCTGCAGGCGGCGCTCGGTCGCCTCAATGCGTGTCATATGACCTGAATCAAGAGCCACAGCGTATGCCGAACCACCGGCTGTGACAACCGCGTGATTACCGCTGGCCGCTACCCCGCGTCCGAAACCGAACAGCCGCTGGCCTTCTTCCAGTTCCGGTACGCGCGTTGCTTCATGACCGAACATGCCATTGGGCTGCATGGCAAACACTTCCACGGCACCCGTGCGGTTGGTGGCCGGCCCGCCAGCGTAGATCTTGCCATCTGAAACGGTCAGGGACGACCCCAGCTGAGCGGCGCCTTCGCCCGAAGGCTTGAGCATGCCCATCTGCATCCAGTAGCCGTGATCCATGAAAACATAGATGACGCCGGCCTGCTCGTTGGTACGGGGTGCAGAAATGAAAATGTTGCCATCGTTGGCTGCTACCGCGAATCCGAAGCCATCGCCCTCCTTGGCCGTGGCGGCCTTGAGGGTGACCATCTCTTCCCATCCGCCATCGGTTGGTCGGAAAACGTGGACAGCGCCATCGTGCGTTTCGCCGTTGTAGGATGTAACGATGATCTGATCCTTGGCAAACGCAATGTTGCCCGTGCGGCTTCCGGCGCGAGCGTATGCCCCACCAAATTCAGCGCCGTCGGCCAGGCTCGATGGCTCCAGCTTGCCGGTCTGGGTCCAGTTGCCATCATCTTGACGATCATAGACATAGGCGGCATTCATTCCGGGAGCACCTACTACGATGCGTTCTCCGTGCATGGCGACGGTGCGACCGAAATCATCGCCAACCTGCGCATCGGATGCCATGAGCCGCGCGGCTTCATTCCAGGCGCCGTCTTCGCCACGGGAGAAGACGTACACGACACCGGCCGGCTCGTCGCCACGAGGCCACCCAGTGGGTGCCGAGCCGACTACGATGTGGTCGCCGGCAATCGCGACCGTGCCTCCGAATCCGAGGCCGGTGGAGCCATCAACGGCGAGGGATTGGGCCGTGGCAGGAGCCGCCAGAAAGGCGATAGCCACGACCAGTGCGGAAAAACGGGAGAACAACATGCGATTCATCGATGAAGTGGTCAAGTGAGGGGAAGTTTTGGGTAGCTCTACGCACAGCACAGAACCGCGTTTCTGACGTCCCGGATTCCAAGAGCATTCCTGGCGACCTTTCGAAACAGAAGGCCCAATTACCGATATGCAGTTCGAACATGTCCGATCAGAACTTCCCTCCTGAATGTACCGTCTCGTAGCCATCCTGCTTCTTCTCACGGCAGTGCGTCCTGCCCTGAGTCAGACACGTCCGTTTCATGCATGCGGCGATATGTCCTACCTGGATGAACTTGAGGCGGTCGGGGCACGCTTTTTCGATGGCGGTGTTCAGAAGAATGCCATGACCATCCTCAAAGATCATGGTATGACCATGGTCCGGTTACGTATCTGGCATACACCCGACGGTGGACGTGATGGATTGGACGCTACACTGATGATGGCCAAGCGTATCAAGGCTCAGAACCTGGACCTGATGCTTGACTTCCATTATTCCGATTACTGGGCTGACCCGGGCAAGCAATACAAGCCGGCCGCCTGGACCGGCTTGAATTTTACTGCGCTGCGAGATTCAGTCCGTACCTACACGGCCGATGTCATCCGGGCCCTCATGGATCAGGGAACGCCGCCTGAAATCGTACAGATCGGCAACGAAACGACATCCGGGATGCTGTGGGATGACGGACGGGTAGGTGGCAGTTTCGATACCACGTCCCAGTGGGGCCGCTACGCATCGCTGACCAAAGCAGGTATCGAAGGGGTGAGGGAAGCGGGTGGTACTGATATTGACATCATGATCCACATCGACCGTGGTGGCGATCCCAACGGAGTGCGTTGGTTTTTCGACAATCTCATGGCGTTCAATGTCGATTTCGACCTCATAGGGATGTCCTATTATCCTTTCTGGCACGGCTCGCTGGAGGACCTGGAAGCGGCCCTCAGTATAGCCTCTTCACGGTATTCCAAGCCGGTGATGCTGGCTGAAATCGCCTATCCATGGACACTACAGTGGTTCGACAGCCAGCACAACTTCGTAGGGAGCCAGGATCAGTTGATAGATGGTTACCCGGCGTCCCCTGAGGGACAGCGAGCCATGATGGAGGCCATCGTCCAGCGCGTACTCGACGTGCCTGAACAGGCGGGTATTGGCGTATGCTACTGGTCTCCCGAACTGTGGGCAATCCCTGAATACCCGACGGCCTGGGAAAACCTGGCCATCTTCGATGACAAGGGAGAAGTGCTCCCTGCCGCCAGTGCCTTGAACCCCTTTTTCAGCGTGGGAATGGAGGTAGAGGCTCCATACCCGACACCATCGCTCCTCGATATATATCCCAATCCGGTTCGACAAGGGCAGTCCCTGACGGGTACCCACCCAGGCCCGGGCACGGTACAAATTTTTGATGCGCTGGGACGGCATGCACGAACGGCTGCCGTCAGCTCAGAGCCATGGCAGTTGGATACGTCGCATCTGGCGCCGGGCCTGTACCGGATTTCCCTACACGGCGTCGATGGAAGGATGATCGGGAGCCGAATCATTTCCATCCTGCCCTAGCGGTCGCGAATCACCACGTCACCTCGTAGATTCCCCTCGGTTCGATTACCCAACACGTATCGTTCATCAGACGTCCCCGCTCTCCATGGATACGACCGCCTCCAAGCCCGGCTTCGTCGAACGGGCCCTCAACCGTATCGAGGTCATCGGCAATAAACTGCCCGACCCTGCGATGCTCTTCTTGATCTCCCTCATCGTCGTCTGGGTCCTGTCCTGGCTGATGTCGGGGATGTCATTCGCCGACATCGATCCGCGATCGGGTGCGCCCATCGTGATCAATAACCTGCTGGCTGGGGATGCGATGGCGACCTTCCTCTCCCAGATGGTGACCATCTTCACGGGCTTCGCACCGCTGGGCGTGGTCCTTGTGGCCATGCTCGGTGTGGGCGTTGCCGATGAGGCGGGCTACTTCAACACCAGCATCAAGATGACCCTGTCCTGGACGCCCAAGGCGCTCATGACGCCGATGGTCGTCCTGGTTGGCCTTATTTCCCACAGTGCCATCGATGCGGGCTACGTACTCGTCATTCCGTTGGGCGGCATCATCTTCTATGCCGTTGGACGGCATCCCATTGCCGGTATTGCCGCCGCATTTGCCGGCGTATCGGGAGGCTTTTCAGCCAACCCGCTTCCCGGCGCACTCGATCCGCTCCTCCAGGGCTTTACCCAGCCTGCCGCGCAGATCATCGACCCGTCGGTGCTTGTCAACCCGCTGGGGAATTACTATTTCACAGCTATCTCGTCGCTTCTGATCGTGGCGCTGGGTTGGGCCATCACGGACTGGATTATTGAACCGCGCCTGAACCGGACCACGCCGGTGGATGACGACGCTGAAGCTTCCGAGGACATGGACACCGTGTCGGGGGTCGAGAGGAAAGCCTTCCTGTGGTCGACACTGACCCTGGTGGCCGGGCTCGTTGTGCTCGTACTGTTGCTGATTCCAGAGGACTCCCCGATGCGCGATGCCAGTGGCAGTCTGAACAGTTTCCAGGCGCCCATCATGCAGTCCATCGTTCCCTTGATCTTCCTGCTCTTCCTGATACCCGGGGTGGTCTTCGGCTATGTGACGGGCAAATTCCGCAGGTCGAAGGACATGGTGGACGCTATGACCAAGGCCATGCACGGCATGTCCTACTACATCGTGATGGCGTTCTTCTGCGCACTCTTCGTATACGCGTTCGGGCAGTCGAACATCGGCGCCCTGCTTGCGCTCAAGGGCGCTGCCCTGCTGAAGGCGCTGGCGTTGCCGGGCGGCGTAACCATCGTGGGCATCGTCTTTCTGACCGCTTTCGTCAACCTGTTCGTGGGCTCGGCCTCGGCAAAATGGGCGCTGCTCGCTCCCATCTTCGTGCCCATGCTGATGCAGGTGGGCATCTCGCCGGAGCTCACGCAAGCGGCCTACCGAGTCGGGGATTCGTCCTCGAATATCATCACGCCACTCATGCCGTATTTCCCGCTGGTCGTGGTCTACTGCCAGCGCTACTTCAAGAAAACGGGTATAGGGACGCTGACCTCTATCATGATCCCATACACGGTGGTCTTTCTGGTAGTCTGGTCGATCTTCCTTCTTGTGTTCTGGGCACTCGGGATTCCGCTTGGCCTGCAGGCCTTCTACGCCTACCCGCCACCCGCGATGTAGGATGATGCGCCATCCGTGGTACCTCCACGGACGTAGAAGCATGGCCCGAACATGCCGCGGGGCGGCCGATCATGGATCGGCCGCCCCGCTCTTTTTTCTGAAGCCTGTCCTACTTACTCCTCCTTGGCTGCCTTTGCGCGGGCCTCATCGGCCTTCTCCTTTTCGAGCTCTTTCTCCAGGAACGGAATGCCATCAATGATCCAGCTTGCTGGCTCGTGCCCCAATAGGTAGTAATTGAACCAGTCGTGCGTGCGGTTGGCGTAGTCGAGCTGGTTCTGCTTCAGGCGCAGGCCGTGGTTTTCGCCATCGTAGACGAGCAGCACGAACTCCTTCTGCAGGCGACGCATCGTGTTGTAGAGCTCCACGCCCTGGTTGAAATCCACGGCGCCGTCCTCATCCCCAAACGCCACCATGAGCGGCGTGTTGATGTTTCCGGCCTGGAAAACGGGCGAGTTCTGGATGTACTTCTCCATATCCTCCCAGTAAGGGTCGGGGAAGCGGCCCTGGCTGATTTCGAAGATCGTGGCGTCCGTGCCGCCCGAGTTCCAGTACATCGAGTTGTACATGGAAATCATGTTGGTCAGCGGCGCACCGGCCACGGCGGCCGAGAAAATGTCCGTCTGCGTGACTACGAAAGACGTCTGGTAGGCACCCCATGAGTGCCCGGTCAGGCCGATCCGATCCGGGTCAATCATGCCCGTGGCCACCACGGCTTCCACGGCGGGTACGAGAGCTTCGACCGCCGACATGCCAGGATCGCGAAGACGGTAGACGATGTCGGGTTCGAACACGAAGTAGCCTTCGGATGAGAATCGCCGCTGGTTGTAGGCGTTCGTGCGGCTGGGCAGCGAGTAGCTGTGCAGGCTTTGGCTGCGTAGCTCGTAGATGTAGACAATCATCGGGTACTGCTTGCCTTCCTCGTAGTCGGCCGGATACAGCAAGCGACCTTGCAGCGGATGGCCGTTGGCATTCACAAAGTCCACCAGCTCGGTGTGACCCCACTTATAGTCATCCTGCTGCGGATTCGTATCCGTGAGCTGGATGGGATTGGAGAACGAGGCATCCACCGCATAGATATTGGGCGACTCATCGGCTTTCTGGGTGATGAAAGTGAATACCTCGGCGTCTTCTGCCCGGCTCAAACTGCTGATGGAGCGCGGCTCGTAGACCAGCATATCAAGCGATCCTCCGTCTTCGCTGCGCGACGGATTTTTCTGCCAGACGTAGTACCCTGAGTCTTTCGTCTCATCACCATAGGCGCTGAAATAGATGGGGCCCTCGGCCGACAGCGTCTCATTGTCAAAGTCCACGCGGACCTGGCGGAAACGGACGCTGTCGGCCGTGCCGAAGGTCAGTCGCTCCACGCCGTTTCCGTCCGCATTCACGCGATAGACATCAAACTGGTCATAGAGCAGCACCGCGTCATCGCCTTCAATCCACTGGCCAGTACCGAATGCCCGATCCTCTTCGCGACCATAGATGGCCGTGAAGTTGTTGAACCGGGTATCGATGTCTTCGGTCAGGTTGGTGTGCTCGCCATCTTGGACGGAATAGCTCCACCAGTCGTTGGCGCGGAAATAGATGACGTAGGCGCCATCCGGAGATACGCTCACGTTTTCGATGCGCTCGAGCACTTTGGTGCGCTCGCCGGTGGTGGTATCAAGGACGTAGACATCACTCCAGGATTCCCTCAGTTGGGGCTGATACGGCGTATCGTCATAACCCACGGCATGCCGCTGATCCCCGGTGAGGGTAAGGTTGCGGATGTTCTCGTCCGCCAGCCTGGCCACGCGGTCGTCATCCAGCACCCACGAGGTCATGTACGTGAAGTTCTTGTCCCGGCTGGCCATGACGCCCTGTCGCGGCTGTACGACCGGGTCGTTCCAATGCCAGACATCCACTCCGGGTGCGTCGAGATCCTTGTCGCGCTCGGCGTTTGTCTTGTCGTCGGGGTCACCTGATTCCTCATCTACTTCGTCAGCGTCCTCTTCCTCGCTTTCCGCCTCGTCCGAATCCTCTTCTTCAGTCGCTTCCTCCTCCTCATACCGCTCTTTCAACCCGATGAATACCCGCGAACCATCCTCTGAAAAGCGCACGCCGCCTTCCTTGGCAATACGGAATCCGTCCTCACGTGCCGAGTCCAGCACGAACGTTTCGCCACCGCCCGACACATCACGGAAGACCATGACATAATGATCCGGGTAATCCTCGCCTACGACAGCGCCTTCTTTCAGGACGGCCAGGTCGAATGAATCATCCCGCCAGGTCAGGTCCGAATAGACTTCTTCGTCGCTGTCCAGAATGCGGATGGAATAGTCCGAAAGGTCGATGAGCTGCACGCCGTTGCCGAGTTTGTCCACAGCATGGATAACCACGGCCAGGTGCGCGCCCTCCGGGCTGAATGCATACTCCGAGACGTTGCCGATGGCGTAGTTCGAACCCGTGGCCAGATTTCGGATGACGAGGTCAGTACCGCTTTCACTGTCCTCCTCGGCGTATTTGCGCAGGGCCAGGAAACGGCCATCATCCGAAAACGCAGCCGACTGTACATGTTCAACCGTGTCGACCTCGGCTGTAGCCAGGTTCATGATACCCAAGGACATCTCGACCCGCTTCTTGGCCTTCTCAAGCTTCTTTTCATCCTCCTCCGACATGCCTATCGTGAAGGCCAACCAACCGGAATCACCCGAAAAGCGGGGTTGGGTGCCGTAAAGGAATGAGTGGACATCGCCATCGCCAACAGGACGAGCGTGCAGGGTTGTGGGCCCTTCCACCTTGGTCGTGGTCCAGGCAAACCAGGATCCGTCCGGGGACAGCGTATTGACGCCCAGGCTTTCCCACTGGTCGTAGTCTTCCAGGGTGAGATCCTTTTTCTGGGCGTCGGCTGACGGGACGAGCATTGCGCCGAAAAGCAGCGCGAGGAGGGACAGGCGAACGAGTCGGTTCATGACAGTCTCGGGGTGGTTCATCGATTCCAAAGAATCGCCCCGAATGGGCGTAATAACAAGCAGGAGTTGCCGGGTAATCGGTCTTGCCCGTACCATACCGCCTCTGAGAACCCAGCCCCACCGTTCATGCGCTATATCCTGATCGCTCTTCTCCTCGTCCTTCCTGCATCTGGTCAGGAAACCCGCGTCGTCATGCTCGGCACGGGAACGCCCAATCCCATGCCGGACCGCAGCGGTCCGTCGGTGGCCATTGTCGTGGGAGAAACGTCCTACATCGTGGATGCCGGGCCCGGGATTGTTCGTCGCGCCCAGGCCGCCTACGAGAATGGCATCGAGGGTCTCCACATGACCAAGTTGTCCAAGGCCTTCCTGACGCACCTGCACTCGGACCACACGGTTGGGCTGCCCGATCTCATGCTGACGCCGTGGGTGTTGGAGCGCACCGATCCGCTACAACTCTTCGGCCCGGAAGGCACGGAGGACATGGCCGATCACCTCCTGAAAGCCTACGAGCGGGACATTCAGATCCGGCTCTACGGGCTCGAACCGGCCAACAACACGGGATGGCGGGTGGAGGCCACCGACATTACCGCGGGTGTTGTGTACCAGGATTCATTGGTGACCGTGGAGGCCTTCAA
This sequence comes from Bacteroidota bacterium, assembly GCA_018623785.1. Taxonomy (GTDB): domain Bacteria; phylum Bacteroidota; class Rhodothermia; order Rhodothermales; family UBA10348; genus JAAZVD01. Next base: position 8,471 of record JAAZVD010000016.1, read on the forward strand.
CGTGCCGCATGGCTCCTGGCCGGATGCGTTCGGATATCGGTTCACGACGCCCAATCGGGTGATTGTGATTTCCGGAGATACGGCCGAGTCGGATATCATCGAGGAAATGTGCCAGCGTTGCGATGTGCTGTTGCACGAAGCCTATTCGGATTCGGCCTGGGAAAAACGGACCCCATTCTGGCAGAACTATCACGCCGGCTTCCACACGTCCGCCAAGCAGGTCGGGCGCATCGCGCAGCGGGCGCAGCCGAAGCTTCTGGTACTGTATCACCAGTTGGAATGGTCTTCCACCCTGGACACCCTGCTCGAAGAAGTCCGATCCGAGTTCGACGGCAAGGTCATAAATGCAGAAGATCTGGGAGTGTACTGATGGCCTACTGCCAACCGCGTGGTCTACCCACCGAAACAGCGCGCCTGCACATCCGCGCCATGCAGTCGGATGATGCTGCTTTCATCCTCGATCTACTCAATGAGCCGGACTTCCTGGCCAATATCGGGGACAAGAAGGTACGTACGATGGAGGATGCCTTGGGATACATCCAGAGCGCCGGGTGGGATAATTACGAGCGCTTTGGCTTCGGAATGAACACGGTAGAATTGGCCGATACCTCGCTGCGGATCGGTATTTGTGGCTTACTCAAGCGTGATATACTGCCGTATCCCGACATCGGATTCGCCTTCCTTGGTTCCTTTCATGGTCAGGGCTACGCTACCGAATCCGCAGAGCAGATGCTGACCATTGCCACATCAGTTCACGGTCTACGGGGTATTTCTGCCATCACGTCCTTGCACAATGACGCGTCGGTCGGTGTGCTCAGGAAACTTGGAATGATGGAGGGCGAACGGCTACACCTGCAACCGGACCATCCGGCACTGCGCTACTTTGAACGCTACCTGACCTGATCGTTGTCTCCACGACTCAGGGCTGCTCGTAGCGAACGACACCTCCGACGATGGTCATGACGACCTTGCCCTTCAGAAGAGCTTCGGGCGTAGCGTTGAAAGGGTCCGTATCCACAATCGTGATGTCGGCCCATTTTCCTGCCTCCAGCGTGCCCGTGCGATCTTCTATACCCGATGCGCGCGCCGGCCAGACCGTATAGGCTCGCAGCGCTTCTTCGGCTGTTACGGCCTCTTCCGTAAAAAACCCGCCCTCGGGCGTTCCATCCTTCTGCCTGCGGGTAATGGCGGCGTATATCCCATAGAATACAGACCAGTCAGTCCCGGTAAAGTCGGAGTTGAAGAGGAGCACCGCGCCGCCTCGGCGCAAAGAGCGCCACGCATAGGCTCCACGCACCCGGTCGGGGCCAAGGCGGTCCTCGGCCCACGGACTGTCTTCAACGGCATGACCCGGCTCCATAGATGCCACCAGATTCAAAGCTCCGAACCGATCAACATCATCAGGATGTACGACTTGGGCGTGCTCCACGCGGTGCCGTAGTGCTTTGGCTTCTGGATGACGGGCGAACACGTCCTCGTAGAAATCCAGTACGTCTCGGTTGCCGGCATCCCCGATGGCGTGGATGCCGGCCTGAAAGCCCGCCGCAATAAAAGCCTCTGTAGCTCCCGGATCGAACCCGTAGTCCTCCCCGGCAATACCCCGGTGCCCAGGCTGGTCAGCATAGTCGTCGAGGAGTTTCGCGCCGCGGGACCCGAGGGATCCGTCGTAATAGGCCTTCACGGCACGGATCTGCAGCATCGCCTCCGGATCCCTCGTGGGCCCGCGGCGCGTCCATTCGCCCACGTCCGGAGCACCCAGAACGCCTACCGACAGCATGGCCTCCACGCGCATGGGCAGTTCCCCTGAGGCCGCCAGCCATTCGTACGCGGGAAGGTAGTTCGCCCGAACCCCCGCATGATGCGTTGAAACGTAACCGGAGGCCAGCAACTGATCCATGCCATAGCGCAGTATCCGCTGGCGATGCTGCAAGGTCCGCTCGGGCACGGCATCGTTCAGTAGGTCGGTGGCGTTGTTCAAGAGCACACCGCTCAGAGATCCGTCCTCGCGACGAACCAACGTCCCACCAACCGGATCCTCCGTGTCCGATCTAAGACCGGCTGCTCTTAGGGCCGCCGCGTTACCCAGTGTCCCAAATCCTCTGAGTCCTTTGAGTACGACCGGGTTGTTGGGAAACATGTCGTCCAGGAATGCCCGATCGGGCAGGGCATCCGCCCACTCGCCTTCATCCCACCCCGTGCCCAGGATCCACTCCCCTGCCGGACGGCCTGCGGCGGCCTCTTGAAGCCGCTTCGCCATCTCAGATTTCGTCAATACACCCTCGAGAGAAATCTCTTCGGATTTCTCCCCTATCTCCTGCAAATGACCGTGGCTTTCAACAAGACCGGGTACCACTACCGCTCCGTCGAGGTTCACGACGCGCGTTCCAGCTCTCCGTAGCGCCAACGCATCCTCGTCGGACCCGACGAAGACGATACGATCTCCGGTCACGGCAATAGCCGTTGCATCCGGCATCCAGACGCCACTCTCAACGGGTGCGTCTGGAGCGGGGATGCCCTCGGCTAACGGATCGCTCCATGCCATAGTATAAATCCGGGCGTCGTGCAGGATCAGGTCCGGCCCGGACGATACCGAGCAGCCCATTATCATCGCCATCAATCCAGCGCCCGCAAACAACAGGCTACCGGCGTCCCTACGCCAGCGATTCAATGGCATCGAACGTCGATTCGATTTCATCCTTGGTATTGAAAAAATGAATGGCCACGCGCAGATCGCGGGGACCGTCCACGGGGGACGTAAAGGTATCGTGTCCTGATCGTAGTGCATCGTAGACGGCCCGGCCAGTCAGCCTGGCAGGCAACTCCAGAACGAAAACGCCCGTCCGAGCGCCAGCATCCTCGGGGGATACGACACGGTAACCACGTTCTTTCCAGCTTTCGATGGCAAACACCACCAAGTCGTCCACCCGTTGCAGGAGACGATCCATACCGACATCCTGCATCCAATACAGCGCTGCATCAAATCCCCGGAATGTTGCCAGTGCCCGGGTTCCGAACTCAAAACGACGCGCTTCTGGAATCAGTTGGTACCCGCCTTCCTGATCATAAGAAACAGTGGAGTGGGACCCTGTCCACGTCAGCTCGGTGCGGTCAAGCATGTCTTCCCTGCAATAGAATGCTCCCGTGCCCTTGGGCCCTAGCAGCCATTTGTGACCACAGGTACTGTAGTAATCACATCTTAGAACCCGAAAGTCCACGGGCACACACCCCGGAGCTTGTGCACCATCGAGATGGTATCGGATGTCCTGCTGGCGTAACCATGCTGCCAATTCGGCAGACTCGTCGTTCGTAATCCGGCGCCCGTTGTTGCGTGATACGTGCGGGATACTGACCATACGGGTCCGGCGGCTGACGAGGGAACGCATGCCGTCCATTAGGGAGGTACCGGTACTCAAATCCAATCGGCGTACCACCACTCCGAACCGAGTAGCCAGATTATACCAAGGGATCAGATTGGCCGGGTGCTCCTGATTACTGAGAATGACTTCATCGCCCTTTTGCCAGTTACGCGACCACGAGGCAATATTGATTCCCTCAGAGGTGGAATGGGTCAGGGCGATTTCGTGTTCTCTGGCTCCGAACATGGCTCCGAAATGACGACGCAAATCGGGCTCCGTAGCAGCCACCGTTGGCCAGATGTCTGGGTGTACCGGACCCTTGTTCTGGTAGTGCAGCATGTTGGATACGACATCGAGCACAGGCGTCGGGCTCGGTGCAATACCCGCCGTCTGGAAGAAACGGTCCCGGCTGGCGGGAATCTGCCGTCTTACATCCCGAATCCAGCCCGGCATGCTCGTAGACTCCTGACCCGTCGGCATCATGCCGAGCACGGGAGCGGGTGTCATCATCCCAGCTGCCGAGGTCAGCAGGGCTCTTTTCAAGAATCGGCGACGTGTTGTCATGACGCGGTGACTCCGTGGCAATTACAAAGACTGACCTTTCGATGATAGCATAATCGACCTACATTGGCACATTCGATATGCCCCTTGCCTTCAAAAAGGTCCCATCGCGATGATACCACGCTCACTCGTTCTCCTGCTTGTATCCGTCATCCTTACGGCTCCTTTAAGCCTCGCGCAGTCTGAAGAAGACGCCGTATCAGCCGTACTGGACGACATCCATCGCCTGGCCTCGGAGGCAGACTTCGAGGGCTATTTCAACCTCTACACTCCGGATGCGGTCTTCATGGGTACCGACGCGGCCGAGCGGTGGTCCATCGCCGAGTTCAAACAGTATGCCCGGCCCGCCTTCGACCGTGGTAGTGGCTGGACGTACGTCATGACAGAACGTAATATTTTCCTGTCAGATGACGGTAATACGGCTTGGTTCGACGAGCGGTTGGAGAACGAGGGCTTCGGAGAATGCCGTGGAACAGGCGTTCTGGTCAAGGTAGATGGCGTCTGGAAGGTCAGCCAGTATAATCTGACCGTCCCGATCCCGAATGAGTTGCTGCGCGACGTCGTAGCCCAGATCCGCACCTTGGAATCAGAGAAATGATCGCTTGGAGATCATTGGGGTGACTTGGCCGTATCTTGTGAGTCCTCTCCCCTCTCAAGCCTGTATCGGAACATGTCACAGCAAAAAATCCGGTTTGCCAACCGGGATCTGAGTGGCTTCATCCCGGAAGTCAAAGCGGAAGTGAATCGGTATTTCAAAGACAAGGGGCTGTCCAAGCACGCCAACGGACGCATGGTACGAAACAGCGTCGTCGTGCTGCTCATGACCTTCGGGTCGTATGCCCTGATAATGACCGGATGGTTCACACCCATGCAGATGTGGCTTTTGACCTTCGTCATGGGTGTCGGAGCAGCCGGGGTCGGGTTCGGCGTCTCCCACGATGCACTGCATGGCGCCTACTCAGCCAATGCCACCGTCAACAAGCTCCTCGGGTACACCTTTGATATGCTTGGGGCCAACGGTTACATGTGGAAGATTACC
>JAAZVD010000017.1 GCA_018623785.1 Bacteroidota bacterium
AGCCATGTATGGGTACTCGATGAAATACCCTGTGCGGCGCAACAGATCTGACACGGGTAACGACGGGGTGTCCGTCGAAAAAGCAAATGATGCCATGGCACTGGCTGGTTGTTGCAGGTAGGCCATCAGGATACCCACAGCCTGGGGCACAGCGTTCCTCCACTCATCTGCAGGAAACTGACCGGCCAGGTACAATCGATCCGCAAGGTCGTCTCCGAGGCGGTGTACTTCCGGATGGGTCGAGTCAATCCACCCAGGTAGTGCCTCGGTCAGGCGATTGGCTTCCAAAAGAACCCGGCGATCGAGTGTCTGGAGAAGAAAGTGCCGAACTCCGGATGGAATTGCTGCTTCTGAGAGGGTCGCTCTGCTGACCGACTCGGTGCCGGGTAGAGAGGCAAAGATGGCGGCCTCGACACGCTGCTCTAGGGACTCCGACATACGGGACTTCTGCGGGTTGTTGCACAGATGGTTTCTGTAGTACGCCGCTGGCGCAAGCAAGTTTGTAATGGCTAAGAAAGTCCACTTCCCAAATCCGAGCGACCAGAAAGTGGACTAATATGCAGAAAGGATGAAAGCGTCCAGTGTCGGAATACTTCCCATGTCGCCTGCGTCCACTTCTTGAAACGCTCCGGGGCGAACATACTCTGAGAGCTGCCGGGTTCGTCCTGTCTGACCGCGAACGGTTCTCGTTACCGCTACCGATCGTCAACGCTACTCCCCCCCACGATTCAACGCCGCATGAACCGTCTTTCGATCTTCCCCCTACTTCTTTCGGTCATGATCCTGACGCTGGTGATCCAGCCGATGCAAGCCCAAAACACGAGTGGAAGGCCCGAAACCCTGTCCGTTTTTCTGGATTGTGGAAGGTCGTGTGATTTCGACTATGTCCGCCGCACTATCCCGTATGTGGATTGGGCACGTGAGCGGCTCGAGTCCGACGTTCACGTATTGGTAACGAGTCGGGAGACAGGGTCGGGAGGACGGGTCTACGAACTGCAATTCCTGGGTCTCGGCGAACGGGAAAGCATGACTGACACGCATGTCTTTACGACGGCTGCCACGGATACCGACGCTGAGCGCCGTCAAGGACTGACGGCAGCCATTGCCGGCGGGCTGGTTCGCTTCCTGCTTACCACGGAGATGGGTAGTGACATCCGGATCAGCGTTCCGGTGGCTGCCCAGCACGATGCGCCCGATCTCTCGAATGAGCCTCCCGAAGATCCATGGGACTTCTGGGTATTCAACATCCGTGTTAATGCAGACGTGGAGGGGGAGGAAAACGAGAGGCAATACCGTGTGGATACCCGGGTTTCCGCGGATCGGGTCACCGAGGCGTGGAAAATTGGTCTCAGCGGCCGCCTGAACTATCGGGAGAGCGAATTCGATCTGTCCTCGGGAACGATACGCTCCACGCGTCGCGATGGGAATGTGTTCGGACAGGTCGTGAAGAGCCTGAATCCACACTGGTCCGCTGGTTTTACGACGTATACGAACACGTCGTCTCAGCGAAATACAGACCTTTCGATTTCCCTGTCTCCCACGGTAGAGTACGCCTTTTTTCCCTATTCGCAGACCTCGACCCGGGATTTGCGTGCCAGATACGAATTGAACTTCCGACGTAATTCGTACGAGGAGCGTACCATTTATGATGAGACAGAGCAGGTGCTGGTGCAGAATCAGCTCATGATTTTTACCAACTTCCGACAGCCTTGGGGATCGGCAGGTGCACGGCTGACCCTGGAATCCTACATCACTGACTTCGAGCAATCGATGCTGGATTTGTACAACATCGGGATACGAGGTGATATGAACGTGCGTATTGCCCGCGGTTTATCGGTCAACTTCAATGCCGAAATATCGTCGGTCAAGGACCAAATCTGGTTGCCTGCAGAGCAGTCTGACGACGAAGAAATCCTGCTCGGTAATGCGGCGCTTCCGACGTCTTTCGACTATGAATTCGGTTTTGGTTTCTCCTACCGTTTCGGATCGCTGTACAACAACATCGTCAATCCGCGGTTTGGCTGGGGAGGATAGAATCGGTTGTTCCTTGCCGTGTGGCGGGTGCCTACCCTTGGGAAGCACACCTTGGTAGGAGATTCTACGACGGCGTACCTATCTTGCGCGGAGCCACATCGTGTGACGTGGCAAGCACGCCGGATTGCACCGGATTCACGACGAGTAGTTTTCATTCCCCATGCCAACCAAATCCCGACTGGGAGTCGGCTTCGTAGGAAGCGGCTTCATCACCAAGTTCCATATCCTGTCCTGGAAAGCTGTCCGTGACTCGGACGTTCTGGGCGTCTGGAGTCCCAATGAGGCCAATGCGGAGGAGGCAGCCGCCTATGCGCGCAGCCTCCGAGTCGGAGAAGCGAAGGCGTACGGCTCGATTACGGAAATGATTGCCGATCCAGACATCGATTGTCTCTGGATTTGTGGACCGAACCACAAGCGTGTGGAGAACATGGAGGAAATCGTCGACGCCCTCAAACGGGGCGTAGGTGAATTGGTAGGCATTGCCTGCGAAAAGCCGCTGGCCCGCAATGTGGCTGAGGCACGCAGGGTGGTGGAACTCCTGGAAGAAACCGAACTGTTGCACGGCTACCTGGAGGACCAGCTTTTTTCTCCGAATCTGATGCGCGGACGAGAAATCGCTTGGAAGCGGGGAGCCGCCCTAAGTGGCCGGCCGTACCTGGCCCGTGCCGCTGAGGAACACTCCGGGCCGCATGCTCCTTGGTTCTGGTCGGGTGAACGGCAGGGTGGCGGGGTGCTGAACGACATGATGTGCCACAGCGTTGAGGTGGCTCGCTATCTGCTTACGCGGCCGGGTGCCTCGCGTGATTCACTGACGCCGGTGGCTGTATCCTGTCAGATAGCTTCCCTCAAGTGGAGCCGTCCCGAGTATGCGGCTTTGCTGCGTGAACGATTTGGGTCGTCCATTGATTACACGAAGAAGCCTTCAGAAGACTTTGCGCGGGCTACCATCGAGTATGTTGATGAACAAGGACATCCCCTCATTGCCGAGGTCACGACCAGCTGGAGTTACGTGGGTCCCGGACTGAGGCTGTCTTCCGAGCTTTTGGGCCCCGAGTATTCCCTGCGTCTCAATTCTCTGGAGGCCGGTGGCACGGTTTTCCTGAGTCGCAATGTCACGGGTGGCGCGGGAGAGGATCTTGTTGAGAAACAGAATGCTGAGTCCGGTGATATGCCGTTTGTGGGCAACGAAGCAGCCGAGTACGGATACGAGGATGAGAACCGATACATGATCGAATGCTTCATCCAAGGCAAACAGCCGGCCGAGAATTTCTACGACGGACTCGAAGTGACGGAGCTGTTGATGACGGCGTACATGAGTGCCGAAGAGGGACGTCGAATCCTCTGGAAGCCCGACAACCTGGATTCTTTCGTTCCGGCAGTGGCCCGAGGGGCATGGAATCCGAACGTGGCCGGGGGGTAACGCTTTACATACGTGTGACCTATCGGGAAACGGGTCGAGCGATCATTTCATCCGGGTTGTATGTTGGAGGTACGTTCAACGCAACCCTGCCCGATCATGACCTTGGTTATTCGTTTTCAGTTGTCGGTTCTTGTTGCCGCTGCGCTTCTGTTCCTGACTTCTCCTGAGATACGGGCGCAACAGCTCGACATGACGCTGTTCGATGCCATGCAGCCGCGCAACATCGGTCCTGCAGGGATGAGTGGTCGTGTGACAGCGCTGGACGCCGTACACGTTGAGCCGGATGTCATCTATGCTGGAACCGCGTCGGGCGGACTCTGGAAGTCCACGTCCGGTGGTGTTGACTGGACGCCGATCTTCGACGAGGAACCGGCCCACTCCATCGGGGCCGTGGCCATCTTCCAAAAAACCCCGGACATCGTCTGGGTAGGCGCCGGCGAAGGCAATCCGCGCAACAGTCAGTCGGCCGGAAACGGGCTGTACAAATCCATCGATGGTGGGCAGTCGTGGATCCATCTGGGGCTCGAAGACTCCCGCAACATCCATCGTATCATCCTGCATCCGGACAATCCTGACGTGGCGCTGATCGGGGTGCAGGGCCCGGCGTGGGGCGAGACGGAGGAGCGTGGTGTCTACCGCACGACCGATGGTGGCAAGACCCTTGAGAAGGTCCTGTACGTCAACGAGCGGACCGGTATCGGGGACATGGTGGTCGACCCGAAGAACCCGAATCATATCCTGGCGGCCATGTGGGAATTCCGCCGCTGGCCATGGTTCTTCAAGTCCGGGGGCGAAGGGTCGGGATTGTACGAGACCTGGGATGGTGGCGTGACGTGGGAAGAAATCGCCCCGGACCGCGGTATGCCGGAGGGAGAACTGGGGCGAATGGGCCTGGCTTTTGCCCACAACGAGCCGCAGGTGGTCTATGCATTGGTCGAAGCCAAGAAAAACGCATTGTACCGCAGTGATGACGGTGGGGCCAACTGGCGCATGGTCAATGACGAGGATGGCGTCAACGGTCGGCCCTTCTACTACGCCGACATCTACACGGACCCCGAGAACGAGAACCGACTGTACAAGATCGAGACCTACATTTATGTCTCCGAGGACGGGGGACGATCCTTTCGCCAGTGGCAGCCCGGGTATTCATCAAACGGGGTGCACCCGGACCACCATGCGTTCTGGGTGTCGCCCGCCGATCCGGATTTCATCATCGAGGGCAACGATGGCGGAATGGCCATCACTCGCGATAAGGGCCGCACGTGGCGCTTCGTGGAGAACCTGCCTGTGGCGCAGTTCTACCACATCAATGTGGACAACGAATTTCCGTACAACGTGATGGGCGGCATGCAGGACAATGGGTCCTGGGTCGGCCCCGGCTACGTTTGGAAGTCCGGCGGTATCCGCAATCATCTCTGGCAGGAAGTGGCCTTCGGTGATGGCTTCGATGTGATCCCCGACCCGGAGGATTCGCAGTTCGGCTATGCCATGAGCCAGGGCGGCAGCCTGAGCCGCTACGATAAGGAGACGGGCAACAGCTCCTTCATCAAGCCCCTGCATCCTGATCCGGACGTCTTCCTGCGCTACAACTGGAACGCGGCGTTTGAGCAAGATCCGCACGATTCGAACACGATTTACTATGGCAGTCAGTTCGTGCACCGCTCTACCAACAAGGGGCAGAGCTGGAAGGTCATATCGCCTGATCTGACCACCAACGACCCCGAAAAGCAGCAGCAGGAGGAATCGGGTGGACTGACCTACGATGTCACGCAGGCCGAAAACCACACGACCATTACAGCCATTGATGCCAGTCCCCTCGAAACCGGTATTCTCTGGGTCGGGACGGATGATGGCAACGTGCAGCTTACGCGCGATGGCGGGGGCTCCTGGACCGAGATCGGCTCCCGGATCCGGGACATTCCCGACGGCAACTGGGTGACGCAGATCCGGGCCTCTGCCTTCAACGCGGCCGAGGCAGTAGTGGTGTTTGATGACCACCGACGCAACAACTGGGAGCCGTATGTCTACCGCACACAGGATTGGGGACGCAGCTGGCAGCGGCTGGTCAATTCCAACGATGTGTATGGTTTCGCCCTGTCGTTCATCCAGGATCCGGTCGAGCCGCGCCTGATGTTCATCGGCACGGAGTTCGGTCTCTACGTGACCATCGACGAGGGTAGTACATGGACTAAATGGATGGCCGGCTATCCGACGGCGTCAACGATTGACTTGGCCATCCAGGAGCGCGAAGCCGATCTGATCATCGGAACGTTCGGGCGCAGCGCGTGGGTGTTGGATGATATCCGGCCGCTGCGTGAGCTGGCGGCAGAGGGTACTGGGCTCCTTGAGCAGGCGGTTCATGTCTACGAGCCGCCGACAGCCTATCAAGCCTCCAACATCCAGGCGGCCGGCACCCGTTTCAAGGCCGATGCCATTTACGCCGGAGAAAATCGTCCACGAGGGGCGCGCATTACATATTCCGTAAACCCGGACGCCTTCCGGTCGGCCGGTGAAGAGGGCGGGGTCGAGGATCAGGCACAAGAAGAGGAAGACTCCTCGGAGGAGTACATGAATGCCTCCGACATGGATCTGGACGATGCATCGACATCGAAGGCACCTCAGGAAGTCCAGATCCGGATCCTGGACGGGGAGGAAGTCATCCGTACGTTCGACGGCCCGGCAGAAGCCGGCATGAACCGCGTTGTCTGGTCCATGAACCGTAAAGGTGTGCGCGGTCCTAGCCGGAGTGCACCTCGCCGCAAAGCTTCCGAGCCCGGCGGGCCACAGGTCTTGCCCGGTACCTACGGTGTGCAGGTTATCTATGGCGCAGACACGACCTCTACCAGCATAACTGTGGAGCCGGACCCCCGTTACGACATCGACCTGACGGCTCTTCAGGCGCGTCACGCGATGTATCGTCGATATGAGGCTATGATCGAGACGGCGGCAGACATGATGTCCCGCGTTCGGGAAGCGAAGGATGTCATTGCCCGGGTCAATGGCAGCCTTGGGGACCGGAACGATGATGCCGCAGCGGACCTCAAGAAACAGGGCAAAACGCTGGCCGATTCCCTGAACGCCTTCCAGGATCGCTATTTTGGACCGCAGGGCAAGCAGGGCATCTACCGTCCGTTCGACACGGTGGGCGGTGCGGTATCCGGTGCCGGACGTTATCTCTTCTCCAGTGATCGCCCACCGAATACGCCGGAGGAGTGGTCCATGTCGGCCGGCCGTCGAGCCCTCGAGGATATGCTCTCTGAGGTCAATGCTTTCCTGAGCGGACCGTGGTCCGATTATGTGGCCGCTGTACGCTCTTCAGATGCCTTTCGCATCGAGGATCTGGAACCTGTTGACATGCGCTAGACCACGGTGGCCGTGAACCTTGATCCGGGGAAAACGTTACGCGCCTTTCGTTCTCCAAACCAACAGCATGCAGACATGAACCGAATTTTTGTGGCAGTGTGGGCCCTCTTCGCGCTGGGTCTTTCAGGCTGTGCGTCCGAGAGCTCCGAACCTTCAGCCTCACCATCAACCGAGTCAGCACAGACCGCGATGCTCGCTGATCTTGAAATCGAGGATCTGGTTGAAGGCGAGGGCTTGGGTATTCAGGCAGGTCAGCGGGCTGAAGTGCACTACACGCTCTGGCTACGTGATACCTCTACCGAGAGTGGAAGAGGAGAGATGCTGCAAAGCTCCAAGGATACAGGTCGCACCTTTACCTTCATCATCGGTCAGGGTAGTGTCATTGCCGGATGGGATCAGGGTGTACCTGGTATGAAGGTGGGTGGTACCCGCGAACTTCGTATTCCCTACCGGCTGGCTTACGGTGAACGCGGCATGCCCGGGGGTATTCCTCCGCGCGCCGATCTTGTTTTTGAAATAGACCTTATCTCCATCCAATGACCTCATCGAACGGCCTTATCACGACGGATCTTGTTGACGGCGAAGGCTCGGAAGCCACTCCCGGCCAGGTGGTCGAAGTACACTACACCGGATGGCTCTTTCATCCGGATAACGAAGACAACAAGGGGAGAAAATTCGATAGTTCCCTCGATCGGGGACAGACATTCTCTTTTCGTTTGGGCGGCGGCAGCGTTATCCAGGGATGGGATGAGGGGGTAGCAGGCATGAAGGTCGGCGGCCTCAGACGTCTCACGATCCCCCCGGAAATGGGCTATGGTGCACGCGGCGCGGGTGGTGTCATTCCACCGCACGCAACCCTGATTTTTGACGTGGAGCTGATTGGTGTAGGCTGAGTCCCTTCGCACTTGGATACGCGCGGGATACCGAGCCGTGCGTGAACGGGTGGGATGATGGTAGCGCCTTTGCGGGAAGCCCGTTAGATTGTGGCCTCTTGTCAACCACCCATCCCTTGTTCGTCCCATGCGGCTCTCCCTCTTTGCCCTATTTCTCGGCCTCATGGCGTTGGTCATTTCCGATACCCGCGCCCAGTCCATCGACCCTGCCCTTTACGAAGGACTCGACTACCGGCTCGTCGGCCCCTATCGCGGTGGGCGCTCAGCGGCAGTAACCGGCGTGCAGGGTAAAGACAATCTGTTCTACTTCGGTGCCACAGGCGGCGGCGTCTGGCGCACGAGGGACGGTGGCCAGAGCTGGGAGAACATCTCGGACGGATTCTTCGGCGGCTCCATAGGGGCGGTGGCGGTGTCCGAATGGGACAACAACGTGATCTATGTAGGTGGCGGCGAAAAGACCATCCGTGGCAACGTGTCCCACGGCTATGGCATGTGGAAGTCCGTGGACGCTGGCAAGACCTGGACGGACATCGGGTTGGATGACTCGCGGCACATTGCCCGCATCCGTATCCACCCCAAGAACCCGGATCTGGTCTACGCAGCCGTAATGGGGCACCTGTTCGGGCCCAACGAGGAACGCGGGGTCTATCGTTCGAAAGACGGCGGCGAAACATGGGATAAAATCCACTATGTATCGGACAAGGCAGGTGCCGTGGATCTGCACATGGATCCCACCAACCCCCGCGTGCTGTATGCGTCGATGTGGGAGTTCTATCGGAACCCGTACCAGATGTCATCCGGTGGTAAAGATTCCGGTCTCTGGAAATCCACCGACGGCGGCGATACCTGGACGGAACTGACCAACCAGGACAACGGCTTGCCGGGTGGTACGCTGGGGATCATTGGTGTGACGGTGTCTCCCGTGAATCCGGATCGAGTGTGGGCCATCGTGGAGCACGACGATGGCGGCGTGTTCCGCAGCGAGAACGGGGGTGAATCCTGGCGGCGCATCAACACGGACCGCAATCTGCGCCAACGCGCCTGGTACTACACCCGTATCTATGCCGGCACGCAGGACGAGGATGAGGTCTGGGTCCTTAACGTGGGCCTGTGGCACTCGAAGGATGGCGGCAGTGAGTACGAGCGGGTGGGCACCCCGCACGGCGACCATCACGACTTCTGGATCGATCCGGACAATGCGGACCGCATTATCGTGGCCGATGACGGCGGCGCGCAGGTGACCTACAACCGCGGCGAAACGTGGTCGACGTATTACAACCAGCCCACGGCGCAATTCTACCGAGTGCACACGGACAACCATTTCCCCTACCGCATCTACGGCGGCCAGCAGGACAACTCGACCGTGCGCATCCTGCACACATCGAACGGCCGCAATGAACGCGAATTGGAATCCACAGCCGGTGGCGAAAGCGCCTGGTTGGCCACGCATCCCGAGGACCCGGACATCGTGTACGGTGGGTCCTACGGCGGATCGTTCTCGGTGGTCAATCACCGCACGGAGCAGTCCCGCTCCATCAACGTCTGGCCGGACAACCCGATGGGACACGGCGCGGAAGGCTTCAAGTACCGCTTCCAGTGGAATTTCCCCATCATCACGAGCCGGCATGATCCTGACAAAGTCATTGCAACGAGCCAGCATGTGCATGTCTCGAGCAACATGGGGCAGTCCTGGGAGATCATTTCGCCGGACCTGACCGTCGGCGATCCGTCGACCCTCGGTCCCTCGGGTGGTCCGATTACAAAGGACAACACGGCCGTTGAGTACTACGCCACGATCTTCACGTTGGCTGAAGGCGAGGAAGAGGGCGTGATCTGGACGGGGTCGGACGACGGTCTGATCCACATTACCCGCGACGGGGGAAAGACGTGGACGGATGTCACGCCCAATGAGCGCATCTTCCCCGAGTGGATGATGGTCAACGACATGGTGGTTGACCCGCGGAATCCGGGTGGCCTGTACATGGCCGGCACGCGGTACAAGTTGGACGACTTCACGCCGTACCTCTACAAGACGGACGACTACGGCGCCTCGTGGGAGCTGATCACGGACGGCATCGACCCGATGCACTTCACGCGGGCCATCGAAGTGGACCGGGTGCGCGAGGGTCTGCTCTATGCGGGTACAGAAACAGGGATGTACATCTCCTTTGATGATGGCGAGAGTTGGTCATCGTTCCAGCAGAACCTCCCCATCGTCCCCATTACGGACCTCGAGTGGAAGGACAACGATCTGGTGGTCGGCACGCAGGGCCGGAGCTTCTGGATCATGGAAGACTTGTCGGTATTGCAGAAAATCCGGAGCTCGGATCTTACCCGGTCGCATTCCTTCTCCGCGCCCTACCCGATTACGCTGGGTGCCGAGGGGGCCGTACGTCTGCGCTACTGGTTGCCCGAAGAACGGGATGAGGACCTGACGATGCGCATCCTGGAAAGCGATGGATCGACCATCATCCAGACCTACGATGGGGATGATGTGCCGTCGGATGCGGGTGTGAACCAGTTCAACTGGAATATGCGCTACCCGGATGCCGAGTCCTTTCCGGGCCTGATCATGTGGGCAGGCTCCGTGCGAGGCCCGCAGGCCGTTCCGGGAGACTACGTAGCCAGGCTGATCGTGGGCGATGACTCCACGGACGTCACATTCCGGATCAACCCGGATCCACGTTCCGAAACGCCCATCGAAGGGCTGCAGGAGAAGTTTGACTTCCTCATTTCCGTGCGCGACAAGCTGACCGAGACGCACCAGGCCATCAAGCAGATCCGTTCCCTGCGCGATCAGGTGAACGATATCGTGGACCGGATTCCTGCTGATCATCCGGAAGCGGACTCCATCGAGGCGTTTGCCGATCGCATGCTCGAGGGCATGAAGGAGGTCGAGGAGGCGCTGTATCAGACCAAGAACCAGTCCGGTCAGGATCCGCTCAACTACCCGATTCGCTTGAACAACAAGCTGGCGGCCGTGGGCGGTGTGACGCGGGGCAACTACCCACCGACAGATCAGGCCTACGAAGTGCGCGACGAGCTCATCCGTCAGATCGATGAGTGGCTTACCAAGCTTGCCGACATCACGTCGTATCAGATGAGCGAATTCGAGGAGATGGTCGACGGCGTGGACCTGCCGGTCATCAAACTGGACAGTTGAAACGGCACCATTCCCGGGACGTCGACCGGAAGGTCATGAGCGTCCGTCGTTGATGTCAGCGCCGGGGAGGGCGTCGCGCAGCCGCGCGACGCCCTCATCCGTTACGTTCGTATTCCAAAGATATACGCCCTCCAGTGCCGGAAAGGCTGCAAGTACATCCAGTGCCGAATCATCCACTCGGGTGCCATACAGGTTGATACGGGTCAGGAAAGGCAGGTTTGCCAGGGCCTCAAGGCTGCTCCCCGTCACTGCGGTCCGGGAAAGATCCACCGAGGTCAGGTTCGGGAACCGGGAAAGCGCTGCCAGATCTGAATCGGTCACATCGGTGCCGGAAAGCTCCAACGATATGATATTTGGCGCAAGAGGGTCCAGTCCCTCGGCGCTGAGACAGGAGGCAGCATCACATGCCAGATCCAGGAATGGCTCATCCACTGAGACTCGGGTCAGGCGCAGTCCGGTTGCACGCAAAGCAGTTACACTAGCCGTGTCCGGCTCCGCAACGGACAGGGCAAAGACACCTCTCTTGATCTCACCCATACCATAGGCCTGCAAGATGGAGCGGATGGAACCGGGCATATCCGCTGCTGCGATCGTTCCGTCAAATCCGGATTCCGAATCGACCCACCAGCGCAGCAATTCAACGTCGGCATGTGAGAGGGGCTTGGCATCAGGAACAGGCGGCATGGCGCGGCGGTGTTCCATGGGCAGCATGATGCGTTGAATCAGAAGGCTGGCCTCAGAAGACCCCCACGTTATGAGCGGATCGTCGTCCGTATCGGTCTCGTGGCCCGCAATGGCCTCGGCTGTCGTCAGATCAAGTCCTCCCTTGGTCCGTCCCTCACCATGACAGGAGGTGCAACGGGCGTGCAGAATGGGTTTTGCAAGGGCGCTGTATACAGAGATGGAATCCGGTCTGGATAGATCGAAGCGTGTCTCAAGGGTCGGAGCGCCACCAAGGACGGGTTGCAGCAGGACCGGGGCATACTCAGCGGTAAACTGCTTGCCGTGCGTCATTTCCCCTCCTTTATGCCCTCCGATGACGAGGCCGGCAACCAACAGGCTCCAAGCAGCCGAGCGCAGGCCGCTTCCAAAGCGTTCAGTGCTCACAAGCAGGATGCCGGCCGCCGCCAGCGGGATCACAAAGCCCGCCAGACGATGCCAGAACAAGACATCAGCTTGGTATCCGCCCATTTGCATCAGCCACGATCCCGCGGCGGCGGCCGCGACTCCGCCCCAGCCACCCAGGACCAGCGCAGCCTGCTCGGTACTGCCTTGATGCTCATCTTTTCGCCACCGCCGCGCCAAAGCCAGAAGACCCGCAAAAAGCAGGAAGCCAATGGGCAGATGCACGAGCGCCGGATGCTGACGGGCCAGGAAACGCGCGCCGTCCGGCGCACGACCGGCAGGATCAATCAAGAAGAAAATCAGGCCGAGCGCCACCAGGGTGGCCACGGCATTCCAGAAAGCGGAGCGTTGGGTCATTAGGTCAGGATCTCATTTACAACACGACCACCCACATCCGTCAGGCGAAAATCGCGCCCTTGGAATGGGAACGTCAGGTTTTCGTGATCAAAGCCAAGTTGGTGAAGAATCGTGGCCTGCAGGTCGTGGACGTGGACGCGTCCACTCAGAGGCTGATAGCCGATCTCGTCCGTTTCGCCGTACGAGAAACCTCGCTTGACACCGGCACCGGCCAGCCACATCGTGTACACGTCCGAATGGTGATCGCGTCCCACGAAGGGATTATCCTGACCAGTCCGGTTTTCCAGCATGGGGGTGCGGCCGAATTCTCCACCCCACACGACGAGGGTCTCATCGAGCAGGCCGCGACGCTTCAGGTCCGTGAGCAGCGCCGTCATGGCCTGATCCGTTTCCTTGCATCGCTCCACAAAGCCGTGGTTCAGGGCCTCGCTTTCGCCTGCGCCGTGCGAGTCCCATCCCCAGTGGAAGAGCTGCACGAAGCGCACGCCCCGTTCCACCAGCCGCCGGGCCAGCAGGCAGTTGTTGGCAAAGGATACCTTGCCCGGCTCGATGCCGTACTCGGTCTGGATGGCTTCCGGCTCACTCATGATATCCATCGCCTCTGGGACGGACATCTGCATTCGGAAGGCCAACTCGTATTGGGAGATACGGGTCAGGATCTCCGGATCCTGCGTCTCGGCGTATTCCTGCCGATTGATTTCGTTGATGGCCTCGATGCTACGCCGCCGCATGTCACGCGACACGCCATCGGGATCGGAAAGGAAGAGTACCGGATCGCCGTCCGAACGGCACTGCACACCTTGATAGACGGTCGGGAGGAATCCACTTCCGTAGACAGAGGCACCTGCACTCGGCGCGGCGGCACCCGAGATGAGCACCACGAAGCCCGGCAGGTTCTGATTCTCGGACCCGAGGCCGTACAGCGCCCAAGATCCCAGTGAAGGCCGGCCCAGTCGCGGACTGCCCGTGTACATGAAGAGCTGTGCCGGTGCGTGATTGAACTCGTCCGTATGCATCGCCTTCAGGAAGGTC
>JAAZVD010000193.1 GCA_018623785.1 Bacteroidota bacterium
AGAGTGGCATTATGGCTTGATGGACGTACTCGAACATTACTTGGATGCTTTCTTGGCCGGTATTGACGGACACCGTGTTGTTGGTGCAAACGTGACGATCCCATACAAACAGGCTGTATCTGAACGCGTGGATGAACGCAGCCCGACAGCGGAGGCTGTAGGAGCGGTCAATACGGTTTTCCGGCGCGCAGGTCGGCTCGTGGGCGAGAACACCGATGTGGCCGGCTTCCTGAGCCCGCTCCTGGACGTGCGATCCGACTGGACTAGAGCTAGGGCCGTGATTCTTGGGGCCGGCGGTGCTGCGCGCGCCGTGGCTCACGCGCTAACGCGGGAGCTGGGGTTGGCTCAGGTCGTGGTCAGTGCGCGGCGCGAGGCCACGGCGCGCGCAATCCCAGACGTGACCGTTGTGCCTTGGGAAAAGCGCGAAGCGGCCTGTTTAGAGGCCGACCTGGTTGTAAACACCACTCCCGTTGGCATGGCGTCCAACCAACATGCTTCTCCTCTACCGGATACCTATATCTTCCGGTCCGGACAAACCCTCTATGACCTGATCTACGCACCCGAAACTACCCGACTCATGGCATCGGCAGCGGCAGCAGGCGCCCACGTTATCGGCGGTCTACCCATGCTGATCGGGCAGGCCGCCGCCGCCTTCCAGATCTGGACTGGGAAGGAAATGCCGATTGATGCGGTCAAAAAAGCACTGCGTGAACACGGAGTAAGCGGAGGTAGTTCGTAGATTCAGGGCCCCTCCTGGTCCATCGCCCTTCGTGGCCCATTGTCTTTCCTGCTCCATCGCCCTTCTTGATCCATTAACTGCCCCATGGTACCTGCCGCCATCAAAGCGCTGCTGAGCGAGGACCATCTCCAGGAGACGCCTCTGGCCCGCTCAAAGACCATCCCGTCGGCCTGGTATGTCCATCCTGACTTCCACGCCTTTGATCGGGATATGGTTATGGCGCGCACCTGGCAGTATGTCGGTCCGGCCGAGCGTGTGCAACGTCACGGGGACTTCATGAGCGATGTCATTGCCGGTAACCCGATCGTCGTGGTCCGGGACAAGGAGGGTGAGTTGAAAGCTTACTTCAACGTATGTAAACACCGCGGTGGGCCGCTTGCCACGGAGGAGTGCGGCCATTCCAAGGTGTTGCAGTGCAAGTACCACGGTTGGACCTACCTGCTAGACGGCTCCCTGCGCGGAGTGCCCCGCTTCGACCGTACGGAGCTCTTCGACAAGAAGGACTTCGGACTGGATACGGTGGCGGTGCAGGAGTGGCAGGGCATGATCTTCTGCTGCCTCGAGCCGGAGAACGCGCCCCCTTTCGCAGAGGTTGTAGACGGCATCGTAGAACGCATTGCTCCGCTGAAAATGGGCTCCCTGGGCTACCACCAGCGGGATCGCTACGACGTGAAGGCCAACTGGAAGGTCTATGTAGATAATTACCTGGAGGGCTATCACATCCCGCTCGTGCATCCCGACCTGTGTGATGTCCTGGATTTCCGGTCCTACCAGACAGACGTGATGCGATACTACTCGTTGCAGCACAGTCCTTTCCGGGATGATGACAACATCTACGGCTCCCCCGACGAAGAGGCCTACTACTACTTCATCTACCCCAACATCATGCTGAACATCCTTCCGGGTCGTCTGCAGGTGAATCGGGTCGATGCGTTGGCGTGGAATGCCTGCCAGACGGTGTTCGACTACTACTATGCGCCCGACATACTGGCCGAAAACCCCGATCGCATCCAGGCCGACCGAACATTCGCGGATCAGGTACAGGATGAGGATATCGACATCTGCCAGCGCGTTCAGGCAGGTCTTGAGTCGCGCGCTTACGATCAGGGCCGATTTTCTTATGACCTTGAAGGGGGCGTCCACCATTTTCAGCAGTGTCTCAAACGCTCCTATCGGAACGCGCGGGGTCCTGATTCGTGAACCTATCGCCCAACGATTCCACTAACGCCTGCCGGAAGCGGCACAGGACCCCGATTTCAGCACGATCATGATCATTGCGCTGGCTCAGTTCAATCCCATCGTCGGCGATGTGACCGGCAACGCCGCGCGCACCATCGAATGGATGGAGCGCGCGGCTGAAGAGGGGACAGATCTGATCGTTTTCCCCGAACTTAGTGTGGTCGGGTATTCGCCCCACGACCTGCTGGACAATACGGCCTTCATTGATGCTGTCGAGTCCGCCGTCCGTCACATCCACGCCCATGTTCCCGAGGGCATGGGGGCCATCATCGGCGCCCCGATGCGTAATCCGGATCCGGTAGGCAAGAAGCTGCTCAACGCGGCCCTACTTCTCGAAGCGGGTCAGCCTGTGCAGATGACCGCCAAGATGCTGCTGCCCACGTACGATGTCTATGACGAGTACCGGTATTTCGAGCCGGCTGAGCGCCAGGAGCCCCTGCTCTTCAAAGGCGTGCGCCTTGGGGTCCACATCTGCGAGGATATGTGGAATCTGGAAGAGTACGCTACCTACCACATGTATGACCGCAATCCGGTAGCCGAGCTTGTCAAGCAGGGTGTGGACCTGCTCATAAACCTGTCCGCCTCCCCCTACGCGCACAATCGACACGACGTGCGCACTGGCATCATCACCATCCTGTGTAAACGGCACGGTGTCCCATTCCTGATGATCAATCAGGTAGGCGCGAATACAGAGCTCATTTTTGATGGCGATTCGCGGGTGCACGCGGCCGATGGCACCCTTGCAGCATGCGCTCCGTCTTTCGAGGAAGCCCTCATCTACTGGGATACCCAAGCGCCCGAATCATGCAGGGTACCCCAGCACGACCGCATCGCGGACCTCCACGACGCCCTCGTGCTGGGTATCCGCGAATATGTCGACAAGACCGCTGTCTTCGACGACGTCGTCATCGGACTGTCCGGTGGCATAGACTCGGCTGTGACGGCCGCTCTGGCCGTAGAAGCGCTCGGTCCCAACCGGGTATCCGGCATCACCATGCCATCGGTCCACTCGTCTGAGGGCAGCGTATCGGATTCCGAAGCGCTGGCCCGCAACCTTGGCATCGCGTTCCACGAATTGCCCATCCGGGCGGCCGTCGATGCCTTCGAGAACATTCTCAAACCACTTTTCGCAGGCACGCCCTTCGGTATCGCCGAAGAAAACATCCAAGCTCGCTCCCGGGGCGTGCTGCTCATGGCCATAGCCAACAAGTTCTCACGCATGGTGCTGACGACCGGCAACAAAAGCGAACTGGCCATGGGCTACGCCACGTTGTACGGGGACATGTCCGGTGGTCTGGCCGTGCTGGCAGACGTCTTCAAGATGGACGTCTACGCACTGGCTCACCATATCAATGGGCGAGCTGCAAGCGAGCGCATACCATCCTCAACCATCGAAAAGCCCCCGTCGGCCGAGCTGCGTCCCGATCAGAAAGACGAAGACTCGCTGCCCCCATACCCCGTACTCGATGATATTCTGCGGCGCTACATCGAGGAGCGACAGGACGAGGAAGTCATTTCCGCGGCCACCGGCCATGATCGCTCGTTCATACGCAGTATCCTGGACGCGGTGGATCGCAACGAATACAAGCGCAAGCAGGCGCCTCCCGGGTTGCGCGTCAGCGTGAAAGGCTTCGGCAGCGGCCGACGCATGCCCATCGTGGTCCGTGTCAACCGAGCGGCCATCGAGCAGATGATGAACGAACTCAATGAGGAAGCACAGGCATGATCGATTACGTGTCCGGAAGCCTGGCCACCAAGAAACCCACTGAAGCGGTCATCGATGTGGGAGGGATCGGGTATCGCATTTTGATTCCAACGTCTACCTATGAGCGCCTGCCCGCGCCGGGCGAAGACGCTACCCTGCTGACGCACCATCATGTGCGCGAAGATGCCATCACTCTGTTCGGCTTTGTGTCACCCGAAGAACGACGGGTGTTTGAGCTGATGCTGGCCGTATCGGGCATAGGGCCCAAACTGGCACTGGCTGCCCTCTCGGCCCTGCGCCCCTCTGAAATACGCCAACGCATCCTCGAGGGCGATGCCGCCATGCTTACCCGCATTCCCGGAGTAGGCAAGAAGACGGCCGAGCGGCTGATCATCGAGCTCAGGGATCGCTTCGAGAAGGACGGCCT
>JAAZVD010000194.1 GCA_018623785.1 Bacteroidota bacterium
ACCGTAGTAGCCCTCGTACTCGTTGGTACCCGGAATACGATCCATCAAACACAAGGTCGGATTGGAACAGCCCCAGTCGTTGAAGGAGCCGCGGACTTCCAGCGTATCGCCAGCGGCAACACGGAAGATCCCCATTTCCTCATAGGCGTCAAGATTGACCGTGAAAATCACGTTCTGAGCAACGGGCTGCACAGCCGATGGCGGTGTGTTACCGTAGTGCACCCACGAGATGGTCGTGTCCTGGGCTGGAACGGTGAATGTGCGGTTGCCGGAGAGAGCGCCTTCCTCCAAGCCTGCGATGGATGCACCATCTTTGAGCACGAACTTGTACTCCTGGACGGTACCGACGGCGCTGGTAGGATAGTAGACCACCCCCGAGAAGGTGTCAAAGCCAGCCGTCCCGGTAGCCGATGACTCCCGTGCGAGGGCCTGCTGAGAATCTCCCCAGTTCATGGGAGAACCCTCGTAGATAGAGGCACCAGTGACGGCCGCATGATGGTTTTCGTTCGTACGATCGTAGCCATCATTCTGTCCTTCGGGGCCATTCATGTAAACGCGGTACCACACGGCTACCGAGTCCTGTTTGGATTCGAAGGGCTGCCAGTCGTAATCACCACGATCGCCGGAGACTCCTTTCCATTCGCTCTGGGCTTCAAAGTAGTGAACACCCAGGTCCACATCTCCCGTACCTGGCTCAATGCGCGGGTTTGGATCGGCTTCCCATCCGTTCAGTCCACTGTTCTCCATTTGCTGGGAATAGAACTTGAACGTCAGGCCTGTCGTATCGGCAATCTGGAACTGGACCTGCCAGTAATCGCCACCGATGTTGATAGGCTCCAGCGTACTGGAGTCGTTCCAGTCGATGATATTGCCGTCCATGAGGTTGGTGCCGTGATCAGCGATACCGCGGACTTCGATGAAGTCATCGGCAGAGATCGTATCAGCAACCGTTGCCATGTTCAGGGTCAGCGTGACGGTACGCTGAGCCTGAGCCGGCAGAACGGCTACTGAGACAATCAGTGCTGCACCCAGCCACCCCAAAAACTTAGTAGACATGTTCATGGTGTCCTCTTTGTTTGTTGGTAAGCGGGCTCACAAGGAGCGAGCCTTTTGTTGGTAAGTTTGCTTTCCGCTGCGTTGGTATTCATCAGAAACCGACCGTCAGAGTAAAGCGATTGACATCGGCAAAGAAGTCTTGCACCTCGTACGAGTAATCAAGACTGAAAATGAGTGGGGCAAAACGGTAGCGTAACCCCGCTCCCAGTGAATAAGAGCGGATACTGTCTTGCAGAAAGAGTTCACTCATCCCTGCCCGAAGCATGATCAGGTCGCCACGCAGGCCTAATTCGGCACCAACGTTGACAAACTGCTCACTGTTGTTGGGGTTGAGCGCGTCAATCCCGATTGTCAGACGAACATTGTCCGTCTGAATAGCCTCTCCCGCCAAGCCAATACGCATGGTCAGCGGCAGATCGAACCGGTCCGTGTTGAAACGGGCCCGATTACTTTCGTTGTTTCCCTCCGCGTTGGGATCAATATCTACGACCACCAACAGGTCGTCTCCCCCAATCTGCAGCTTGGATCCGAAATTCGTTATCGATGCACCAAGACGGACGTCTTTGAACGGCGTAACGAATTGTGTACCAATGTCAAAGGCAACGCCTGATGATGTTGAGTGCCAGATACGTTCGCCAATGACCTTGACCGAGCCTCCAATGGCAAAACGATCTGTTAGGGGCCGTGCATAGGACAGGGCCAAGGCGAACGAGGATGCGTTGAACCGCTCCCCTGTACCATCCTGCTGATCCACCGTCGTCACCTCCATGTCCGGCGTGACCATAGAAGTCAAACCAATGCCGACCGTGCCAACAGCGGTAGGCACCGCAACGGCTACGAACGAGACATCGATCTCCGCCAGCCAGGTCGCATAATCCGCCAGAAAGGCACCCTCACGCATCTGTGCAAGTCCGGACGGATTCCAATACATGGCAGCCGGGCCGCTGATGGAGGCCGTAATGGCATTACCCATACTGGTTGCGCGGGCACCGATGGGGATATTGAGAAAATCTGCTGCGGTTGTACCACGCTTGGTCACCGTCCGCGTAGTATTGTCATACTGGGCTGCAGCCGGCGTGATTATGGAACCGACGACGAGGAGGAGGGCCGCGAGGCGCACTACCGAAGATGTGTGTGTGCTGTTCATCGAGATGCCCTCTATTTGATGATCGCGAACGTTCCGGTTCGCTCACCCAAGCCGGGGGCCTCTACCTGATATAGATAGACCCCGTATGACACGGTCAGATTATCCTCACTCTCCAGATCCCAATCCACCGTCCCATTCAGCAGATCTGCGGCCGTAATGTTGTCATTCATCCCTTCGCGTCGTTCCAGCGTACGAATCAATTTACCCGACACGGTAAAGATGCGAATAGTAGCATCAGGTGGCACATTCGTGAACTTGATGACCCTCGGTCCGCGACCGGAGTTGTAAGGGTTGAGTGACTCGAAGCGGTTTGTGGCGATGTAGGGATTCGGCACAACCTTGATCATAGCCAACAGTGAGTCCGGATTGGTGGCATCCACACTCGGAACCGACGTCGTAAACTCGAAGGCATCCGTCGAAAGGAATGGTTTGCGGGTTATCAACTCCAAGACGTCCCCCTCGGTCGGATCCGAAGCATCAGCCACCGTAAAGTTCAGCCCGATCTTCCAGGTAATGATGGGGTCGTTTGGATCGCCACCCACCTGAGGCTCTCTGATGATCAGGAGGTCTGTCTCCCCGCTAACCGGGTCCGCCGACCAACTTGCGGGCTCCGTCGAAAAGGGAGAAATGAAATCTGATCCGGACAAATCCCAGAAAGCGTACTCAACGGGCGACTCCGTGCCATCGGGCGCAACCCGATACACCTCCAAATTCGTTGGTCGCGCAGGCAAGGTGAACCGGCGCCGTACGGTCATCTCAGTTGACATCCCCCCGCCATTGCCGACCACTTTGACGCGGTAGTCGGCAGGGTTTCGCAACCCCTTTATGAAACCAGCCGCGATGTACGGCTCCAGCGTTTCCGGGTAGATCCCTTCCCGGCTCCACCCCGATTCCGCGCGGTTCAACACCACAAATGGTTCCGGAACGAATGTCAGATCGAACCCAAGCGGTATCCCCTGATCCGTGTAAACAGGGAATTCGGATGTCGGGCGCCAATTCGGGGAGCGGTCGATGAGTACCTCTCCGGTGGTGATATCCGTCATGGAGAAGTTCTTGGTCGTCAGCGTATCCGGAATAGTGGACGTACCCAATCGTAGTGTATCCTCGAAGGTTACACGCATCACATGACCATCCGGAATAATGGTAGGATCAATAATCGAGTAGAATATCCTGCTGTTGGTTGTACCAGCGACACGCTTCAGGTCCTGGAGACTGGCATCTACGTAACCAGGAACCCTTGGAGTCGGGGTAATCTCTACCACATTGGGGCCCGTCTGGATCGACCCGTCCGGAAGCTGCCGAATACGGATGGGAGTCTCCGTCGGCGGAATGTTGTCGACGGCTGATCCAAAATCATACGCCGTAATGGCATAGAAATAGCGAATCCCATTGGTCACTGTAGAATCGGTCCACACGTGGGTCAAGCCCGTCGCATCCTCGTTGTCATCCACCCGGTTGTTTCCGAGGTAAAACTTGATCCCGTTCACATCCGTCGGGTGAAACCCTTCAAATTCATTGATGAGGTCGAACTGTGCGATGGGCCTCCGGAAGGTCAGATTCCCAAAGCCATCCGTTATCGACTTGGCGTCCAGGAAGGCAGGGTCGGTAGCTCGATAGATCCGATACCCCTCAAAGTCATTGGGATTGCGTCCAAGTCCAGCCAAAAACTGATCATAAGAGTTCTCCGCCTCGGTGTCCCAATAAAGCGTAACGCGACCATCACCGGGAACGGCAGACAGCGTAGGGGTAATCGGCGCCTGGGCAAATTGATAGTCTTCCTGATAAGCCTGTAAAGCATTGGCCCGTGTACCGAGAACCTCATCCCGATCAATACCGATCTGCACAGACAGCGACATGCGTTCTGTCTGTCCGGGCT